>JBFZAN010000013.1:0-14064 GCA_041309005.1 Candidatus Omnitrophota bacterium | reverse complement strand
CAAAGAGGCTTGTTGTCCTTAGCGACTAAGCCCGCAATGCCTACGCCCAGCTTTATGTTGGGTTTCTTGTTATAGGCTTCCGAGATCGACTGCGTTGCCTTGACCACGAGTTCCTTGGTCTGGGGATCAAGAAGCATAAGGGAGGAGATCTTTGAATTCATGATCTCCGCGGTGACATGGACGATGAGGCGCAGCAGTTCGTCCAGGTACAGCCCTGAAGTGATCAGGTTAGCCACCTTTGAAAGCGCCTCGATCTGGCGCAGGTAGATCTGGTAGTGCTCTTTCTTCTTCGGAGCAGCCGCCTTAGCCATGTTTCCCTTTCTGCAAAAAGAGCCCTATCCTGCCAAGCGCCTCTTTCAGGTTGTCCAGGCTTGACGCGTAGGAGATCCTCACATATCCTTCGCCGGAAGCGCCGAAAGCGGTCCCCGGGACAATCGCCACTTTCTGTTCTTTCAGCAGCTTTGAGCAAAAATCCATCGAGCTTAACTTTGTCTTCCGTATGGAGGGGAACGCGTAAAAAGCTCCCTGGGGCTTTGCGCAGGGAAGGCCCAGGCGCTCTAACTGCCCAACAACGAACTCCCTCCTCCTTTTATATTCACGCTTCATCTCTTCTACCGAATCCCTACCGCTGTGCAGCGCCTCGCAGGATGCCATCTGGCTGGTGATACAGACGCACATGATCGTATACTGATGTATCTTGGTCATCGCATCAATTATCTCTTTCGGGCCGCACGCGAATCCTACGCGCCAGCCGGTCATCGCGTAACTTTTGGAAAACCCGTTAAGATAGACCGTGTTCTGCCGTGCTCCGGGAAGGGACGCAAAAGGGGTATGTGCGAAATCATAGCTTAAGTCCGCGTACACCTCATCGCTGATGACGAGTATATTATGAGCAAGCAGAATCTTATTAAGCTGCACCAATTCTTTTTTTGTATAGGTTACACCGGTAGGATTAGTAGGGTAATTCAGGACGATCGCCTTGGTCTTTTTATCAATATGCCTCGTGAGGTTATCGGGCGTGAGCCTAAACCCATGTTTTGCCGTGTCAATATACACGGGCACGCCGCCCGCCAGTTCCGCTACCGGCCCGTACGAAACGTAACTGGGGGTAGGAATGAGTATCTTATCGCCCGGATTTATGATTGCGCGCAGCGCCAAGTCAAGCCCTTCGCTTACGCCAACGGTAATGAGTATTTCTTCGTCGGGAGAATACTGGAGCCCGTAGCCGTGTTTGAGGTAACGCTCTATGCTTAACCGCAATTTATACAAGCCTTTGTTCGAAGTGTAAGAAGTAAACCCCTGCTCCAAAGAATAAATGCCCTCCTCCCTGATCTGCCAAGGCGTCACAAAATCGGGCTCCCCCACGCCCAGGGAAATAACGTCTTTCATGCCCAGGACGAGGTCAAAGAACGCCCGTATCCCTGAAGGCTGTATCTGTCTTACTTTTTTCGAAATAACGTCTTTCATTTTACTTTAATATGATATCGCGATCCTTTTATTTTCTTCTTTGTGCCTTAAGATGACCCCGCCCTCTTTATATTTCTTCAATAAGAAATGCGTCACCGTCCCGCGCACATTCTCCATACAGGAGAGTTTCTCGGCGACGAAATTTGAGACCGTACGCAGGTCCCTGCCTTCGATAACCACCAGCAGGTCATAGGTCCCCGAGATAAGATAACAGCTTGAGACTTCGGGGAAAGAATAAATCCGTTCGGCGACTTTATCAAACCCTAAGTCTTTTTGAGGCATAATATTGACCTCTATCAAAGCCCTGACCTCTGATTTTGCCTCTTTGATCAATTCTTTGTTGATAACCGCCTTATATTTCAGGATAATGCCTTCTTTTTCATATTTGGCTATTGCCTTTTTGATATCTTGAGGCTTTTTCTTCAACATCCCGGCGATCTCATCGGGCGTGGTGCGCGCGTCTTTTTCCAGTATCTCCAAGATTTCATCCATCACGGACCCCCTTGTTTTCGATATCTTAGTAGATATTAACATACCGGAATGGCAGGGTCAAGCACATATTGAACCTGCGTTAAGCCTTCGGTTTGTCTTGAAAGATGGCTTATTTAGTTATACAATAACGGCATGAGCGAGAACGCCCCTTGGAACGAGAAAAGGACCACTCCCAGGATATCGTGGAATTTTATCGTAAAATTCAGGTCGGAAAAACTGGAAAGCCTTTCGGAACTGCAGGTTTCAACCATACAGAACATAAGCGAGGGCGGCTGCAGTTTTTTCAGCGCAACGCAGTACCATCTGGAGGAAAGGCTGCACCTGGAGATACAGTTCCCGGCCATACGGGAACCGATGAAATTCCTGGGGATAGTCAAACGCTGCGAACACGTCGAGGGAAAAAAAATAAGCCCCTATTTCATCGGTATACAGTTTACCGAAATGGATGAAACGAAAAAAAGCAGCTTTATCCAAACACTCTCATTTTTCCTGAATAAACAATCCCGTTAGCGGCGCATCCCCCTGCACACATTGACGCAAATCCCGCAAATATACTGGTCAACCAGACGCTGCTTCTGAAAATCCTTTAATTTCTCAAAACATGCGATATGGTCGAAATCATCCCGGCTCTCTTTGATCGCATTCACGGGACACGCGGCCACACAGAGCCTGCAATCTCCGCAATCTTGTTGCACAGGTTCATCCGTTTTAAGGGGCATATCGGTAAGAATGGTGGCCAGGCGGAACTGGCAACCGAACTGCCGGTTTACCAAAAGATTATTCCTGCCTATCCAGCCCAACCCTGCCAGATGGCCGATCTTTTTATGCGAAAGGTGCGCCTTTTGGTTCTGCCAGTCCAGGATCTGGGAAGCGGGTACAGGCAGCGCCAGATGGCCTTTCGCCTGTATATGATTGCTTATCTTAAGGGCTGCCTGGTCAAGAAGGGCGTTAGCGGTGCGGTAGTGATGGAAATATAAGCGCGTTGGAGCGTCGGCGATATCCTGCAGTACTGCGAACGATAAACGCAAGCCCAGAGAAACCGCTTTATCGAACTTTTCCAGAAGATTCCGGGAAAGCTTAAAATCATTTTTTACCGTGCCGATATCGGCGACGCCGAAAAGTTCAAGACCCTGCGCGCGGCAGAACCTCTTAAGGCTGTTATAGGTTTTATTTTTTTCCATGCAGTTTTTTCAGGTACACTAAAAGCAGAGAGATGGCCGCGGGCGTAACGCCGGAAATCCGCGACGCCTGGCCCAGATTAAGCGGTTGAAACACAGCCAGCTTCTCTTTTATTTCGCGGGAGATCCCCGCAATTCCCGCGTAATCAAGGCCCTGCGGCAGTCGTATCTTCTCAAGGTTCTTGAATTTCTCTACCTCCGCCAGCTGCCGCTGGATGAAACCGGCGTATTTTGTCTCTATCTCCACCTGACGCGCGGACTCCTCGGAAAGGCCATCAAAGAATTGGTCGAAACTTTTCAGGTCGCGTATGCCTACGCCGGGCCTTTTCAGGATCTCCTCGAGGCTGGCGGTCCTGCGCAGGGGAGGCGTGGCTAACTGCGCAAGGCGCGCATTAACTTCAGGGCCAGGCCTTACGCGGGTAGTCTTCAGGAAACCTAAACCCTTATTCACGGCGTCGGCCTTTTCTTGCGTCTTGAGGTATGTTTCTTTATCAATTAATCCGAGGCCTGAGCCTATAGACCGTAAGCGTAAATCCGCGTTATCTTCCCGAAGGATAAGGCGATATTCGACGCGGGAAGTAAACATACGGTAAGGCTCGCTGGTGCCCTTTGTGGTCAGGTCATCGATCAATACGCCTATATAGCTTGAGGCGCGGTCCAGAATAAGCGGCGCCTTATTCTGGAGCCTGAGAGAAGCGTTTATCCCGGCAATAAGGCCTTGCGCAGCCGCTTCTTCGTATCCTGTCGTGCCGTTGATCTGGCCGGCAAGGTAAAGATTCCTGATCGCTTTTGTCTCTAAGGTAGGGTATAGCTGGGTCGGGCTTACGACATCATGCTCTATGCCGTAGCCGAAGCGGGTTACCTTCGCCTGCTCTAACCCTTCGATGGAACGGATCACTTTTAACTGCACTTCCTCGGGCAGGCTCGTGGATAAGCCGTTGGGATATATTTCCTCGGTAGCCGAACCTTGCGGCTCCAGGAACACCTGGTGGCGGTGGCGGTCTGCGAATTTCACGATCTTGTCTTCTATGGAAGGGCAATACCGCACGCCTGTCGCCCTTATGATCCCGGCGTACAAAGGAGATTTATCCAGGTTGTCCCTTATGATCTTGTGCGTGGCGTCGTTGGTGTAGGTGATGTGGCAGGGAACCTGCCGGCGGGAGAGCTTCCGGGTTGAGAAGGAAAACGGCCTGGGACGCTCATCGCCGTTTTGCGCACAGAGCTTCGAAAAATCTATCGAATCTTCCTTCAGGCGCGGGCAGGTGCCGGTCTTAAACCTGAGCACGGTAAATCCCAGCTCTTTCAGGTTACGGGCCAAGCCAATACTCGCTTGCTCATCGATCCTTCCTCCGCTTGTATGATGTAACCCCTTATGAATAAGGCCGTCAAGGAAAGTGCCGGGGCACACGATCACCGCCTGAGACCCGACCTGCTCACCTCTGGCGGTCACCACGCCCTTTACGCCATTAGCCTGCACTAATATACTGTCTATTTCTTCCTCCCGTATAAAAAGATTTTTCTGGCCGGCGAGCGCGCCCTGCATATACGCCTTATACATATCCATATCTACCTGGGCGCGGGATGACTGGACCGCAGGCCCTTTCGAGGAATTCAGGACCCTAAACTGCATGGCGCAGCTATCTGCCGCTTTAGCCATTTCTCCGCCGAGAGCATCAATCTCTTTTACCAGCTGGCCCTTACCGACGCCGCCGATGGCGGGATTACAACTCATAAGGCCGATGGTCCCGCGGCGCAAAGTCACCATCAGGGTCTTAAGGCCCATTCTCGCCGAAGCCAGCGCGGCTTCAATGCCTGCATGGCCGGCACCGATCACTATCACATCATAGGTACGCATATATTGACAAATAGGGGTAAGGTATTCTAGGCTCTGGCAAATTTCACGAGGAGAGGCATGATATCCTGGCCGGTGATCTCGCCTATCGAACCCAGCTTCGCTGCCTTCTCTGAAAAACTCATGGACCCGTCAGGGGTTATCTTGTTGCCCGCGATAAGCAGGGGCACAGGATCGGCAGAATGGGCTTTCATGGCGCAGACGGTGGAGTGGTCCGCGGTAACGCAAATAATAAATTCGTCGAGGTCTATGGAAGGCAGGAGGTTCGCGAAAAAGAATTTATCTATCGCTTCGATACTCTCTCTCTTGAGGGCATAATTTCCGTCATGCGCCGGCTCATCGGGGCCTTTGATGTGCACGTAGATACCGTCAAAATTCTTGATTGAATCCAGCGCTATCTTTACCCACACAGGATAGTCGACATCGAGATGGCCGCTTGAAGCAGGCACATCGATTATCTCCATGCCGGTCAAAAGCGCAATGCCACGTTCGACGGGCATCTGCACGAAAGAGCCGAATTTCATGTGATAGAGGCTGAATATATTCGGAAATTTTGGCAGGCTGTCGCCTGCGTCCCTGGATAAGATGACGTTCGCGGGAAGTTTGCCTTCCAAAACGCGCTTTTTATTCAAAGCCGATTCATTAAGCACTTTATGCGAAATGCGCGTAAATTCATTCAAAAGCAGCGCCGCTTCTTTGGCTTCCGCCGAATTCTCATGACCCGGCATAGCCACTGATTCGGCAACCGCGTTCTCGAATTTCTCTTTCGCAACCCCGAAGGCGCCTTCCCGGCCATACGCGGGATCGGTATTCGTGACCCAGCCCGATAACTTAGAATGCATGCCCCGTATCACCAGCACGCCCCTGTGGCCTACGGTATTTTTGAACTCGAATGTCGCGTTCGAAAGGGTAACCTTTGAATTTATTTCTTTAGATAACGCTGCTGCTTCCTCGGTGGCAAGACTCCTTCCCACCCTTCTGTCCTTGATCGTCTTCGCGTCGGCATCTACGGTCGCAAAATTCACCCGCAATGCCAGATTTCCTTCATGTATCGTTAAGTTCTCCGCAAAAGCTTCCAGAGGCCCCCTGCCCGTATAATATTTGTGGGCATCGTAGCCCAGCAGGCTTATGACTGCGATATCCGATTCCGGCGCGATACCCTTTCCTGCGGTATTGACGACGCCCGTCTTTCCTTTTTGCGCCAGGCGGTCAAGGTTCGGCGTGAGCGCGGCTTCAAGCGGCGTTTTATTATTAAGTTCTTTTAGCGGCAGGTCTCCTAACCCGTCCAGGACGATGTATAGGACCTTCTTCATGAGTGGCTTCTTATTTCTTTCGTTTTAGCATTTCGAGAATCCGCAGAGTTGGCACTTCATACAGCCTTCTTCATGTCGAAGCGTCCCCCCGCAGTCAGGGCAGACACCCACGATGTCGCCGCGGGACTTCTCGGTAAAGGCGACTTCGTCGTTATGCGAATGCTTCATGGATAATGTCAGCGACTCTACCGGCGATTGGTGAGAATGGTGATTATGCACCAGCCTCTTTTCGACCACGCGGGCAATAGCGTCGGAACAGGAGAATATCCTTTGCCCCTTTTCCCAGGAAGGAGAAGGGCAGCGGATATTGCGCAGCTGCTCGATGATGGATTTCACCTCGATACCTGAACGAAAGCCCAAAGAAACAAGCCGGCCTATCGCTTCAAGCTGTGATGCCGCACAGCCGCCGGCCTTGCCCATCTGGGTGAACAGCTCAAAAGGCTTGCCTTCTTCATCGAGGTTGATAGTCACATATAAATTCCCGCAGCCGGTAGCGACTTTCGTGGTAGTGCCGAAAATGACCTCCGGCCTCGGACGCGGGGCGATCTTGCCTACTTCCAGCCTTGACTCCTTGACCGTCGAAGACGGCTGCTTATGCGAGATATTCAGCACCTGCTCTTCACGGCTCCTGTCGCGATAGACAGTAATACCCTTGCACCCAAGTTCATAGGCCAACAGGTACGCCTTTCTCACGTCTTCCGCTGATGCCTCATGGGGAAAATTGATGGTCTTAGATACTGCGTTATGAACGAACTTCTGGAACTCCGCCTGCATCCTTACGTGCCACTCGGGAGAAATATCGTGGGCGGTCACGAAAACCTTTTTTACGTCTTCGGGAATACCGTCGATCTTCTGGATCGAGCCGCTTTCGGCGATCTTCTCCATCAGCTCCCTGCTGTAGAATCCCCGCTGGCGGGCGACTTCTTCGAAGATGGGATCCACCTCGACCAGCTTATCGTTATCCATCACATTACGGTGATATACGATCGCAAACAGCGGCTCTATGCCCGAAGAACAAGGGCCGGCGATAATACTGATGGTGCCGGTGGGGGCGATGGTAGTAAGCGTAGCGTTGCGAAGCGCCATCCCCTTCTTCTCCCACGCGCTCCCTTTATAGCTCGGGAAAACTCCCTTTTGGCAGGCTAACTCCTGCGATTCCTTTATAGCTTCGTTCAAAATAAAAGACATTACCTTCCGTGCGAGGGTGATCGCTTCTTCGCTGTCATAGGATATGCCTAAACGTATAAGCATGCTCGCCCAGCCCATAACGCCCAACCCCACCTTCCTGGTCGTCTTCGTAGCCTTTTCTATCTGATCGAGGGGAAACTTGTTTACATCGATAAGGTTATCGAGAAAACGCACGGCTAACCGGGTGACCGCCTTCAATTCATCCCAGTCGATCTCGGACCTGCCGTTCTTTTCCTTGGTCAGCCTGTCCAGGTTTATCGAACCAAGGTCGCAGCTTTCATACGGCAGAAGCGGCTGCTCTCCGCAGGGATTGGTGCTTTCGATTTTGCCTAATTTCGGCGTTGGATTGTCTTTGTTTATCTGGTCGATAAAGATGATACCCGGCTCGCCGTTCTTATGCGCCTGCTTCACGATCAGGTCAAACACCTCTTTGGCGCTGATCTTTCCTACGGGTTTATGCGTATGGGGATCGAACAATTCAAAATCCCCCCCCTTGCCCAATTGTCGCATGAACTCGTCGGTGATAGCCACCGAAATATTGAAATTAGTAACGAGTTTATTATTTTCCTTACAGGTGATAAATTCTAAGATATCCGGATGGTCTACCCTCAGGATCCCCATGTTAGCGCCCCGGCGCGTGCCTCCCTGCTTGACCGCTTCTGTCGCGGCGTCATAAACTTTCATGAACGAGATAGGTCCCGATGCCACCCCGCCGGTAGTCTTTACGACGGCGTTCTTCGGCCTGAGGCGCGAGAAAGAAAATCCCGTCCCGCCCCCTGATTTATGTATGAGGCTTGTGGCTTTGAGGGTTTCGAAAATCGACTCCATCGAATCTTCGATGGGTAGCGTAAAACAGGCGCTGAGCTGCCCGAGTTCCTTTCCCGCGTTCATAAGACAAGGGGAATTCGGCACGAATTCCAGAGAAGTCATGATCCTGTAGAAATCCTCTTCGAGGGCAGCGATTTCCTTCTGGCCCTTGCCGTACGCCTTATCCGCGCCCGCGATGGCGCTTGCCACGCGGCTAAACAACTGCTCAGGCGTTTCAATCACTTTACCGGCCTGATCCTTTTTTAAATACCGCTTTTCCAGCACCTTTAAGGCATTCTCGGAAAGTTTTAGCCCCATATCACCTCCGAATTTGTTAATGAATCGATGATAATAATGTATCCGTTTGAATCAGTATAATACCAACTGCATTATTGTCAAGTGAAAAAAATACAATCTGTAGTATATTATTTATACCAATATACAATAGCTTGTGTTAACGATACATCAGCCTTTTCGAAAGGAGGCCGGCGGCTGGCAGGAATCACGGATCACCAACTCTGTCGGTAATTTTATTTTTTCGGGCTCTGTCCTCTCCTTGGATATCAGCTGATTTAATCTTTTTACGCTCTCTTGCGACATTTTTACCAAAGGCTGCCTGACCGTAGTAAGCGAAACGGGCCCGTAGAGGCCCGAAGGGTTATCGTCGAAACCGACAATTGAGAAATCGCCCGGGATATTCTTTCCGTATTCCCGCGCCACTGCCATTACCTCCAGCGCCATGGAATCGGAAGCGACAAAAACCGCGGTAGGGGGATTCGCCAGTGAAAACATCTTCTCGGCGGCCGCCCTGGCCTGCCCGCGGGAATAATCTGTTTTAAATATATAGCCCTGATTAAGCGTAATATTGTGCTTCTGTAGCGCGAGGCTATAGCCTTTCATGCGTTCGGCTGCCGCCTGGGTGACCAGGTCCCCGGAAATATGGGCTATTCTTTTATGGCCCAGCCCTATTAAATAATCGACCGCGCTCGCCGCGCCCCCTTCATTGTCGATGGCGATACAATCGACCTCCAGGTCCTCGACATAGTTGTTGATCACGACGGTGGGGATATGGCCAGCCAGCGCTTCTTCCAGGTGATGGCGGTTGCCGATGATATCCGCGAAGATGATCCCGCCGACGCCTTTCAGATTAATGGGCGAACGGGTGTCGGTAAGATGAAGCAGGAGGTCAAGTTTATAGGCGCTGCAAAGCGTGCCTATGCCGCGTATCAGTTCCAGGGCGTAAAAAGAATAGAATATCCCTTCATAACGGGGCAGCACCAGCGCGACCACGTTGCTTTTGCCCGTTGCCAAACGCTGCGCCGATACGGAGGGCTGGAACTTCAATCTTTTCACCGCCTCCATCACTTTGATCCGGTGCTTTTGCTTGACCGAGGTAAAATTGTTTATCACGCGGGAAACGGTGCTGATCGATACGCCTGCGGCGCGGGCGACATCTTTAATGGAAATACCTTTGGAGGGATTTGTTTTTGTGCGTACCATGTATGAATAAAGCCTCGAAACGTTTCTCTATGGATCCAACGATAGAGAAATAGGAGAGGATAAAGAAACGCTTATTTTACTTTGTCGCCCACCCTGATGGGGCTGTCTTCCTGCTTGATATCACAGGCGGAAAAGCTGCGGCGGGCCTGTATGACGTCGACGCTTGCGATATAATTGCCGTCCCTGTACACTTTGAAAGAATCGCCCAGCTTGACCCCTGCATCTTCTCCCATATTGACAATAACGAAATTATTTTCCTTATTGACCAAGACGACTTCCCCCTTCGTCACGGGTGCCGGGGCGCCCATGGTTTCCTGCTGCGGCCGCACCACTATAGGGGGCAGTTCTACCGCGCTCTTTGAATCGGGAAGCTCCTCTGTCCCGGAGGGTCTTTGCGCGATACCTACCTGCCTCTTCAAGTCTTCGATCATTAACAATTTGTCGTTAAGGAGCGATTCTATCTTCTGGAGGTTATCCTTTAAGCCCTTGCTGTCGCCCTGCAACTGCGTGGCCTTTCTTTCCAGATCAGCCTTCTGTTCGTTCAGGGTCCTTACCTGGCGCCTGAGCGCGGCATTCTCTCCCCTAAAGACCTTGGAGCTGTTCTCAAGCTGCATCCTGTTATTCTTTTCTATTACCAGCTCCTGCGCGACGTTGTCGATCATTTTCTGGTTGAATACAAGCTGCTGTCTCAATTCATCGTTTTGACGGTTTAAATTTTTTATATCGAGATCGAGGCCGTTCTTCTGCCGCAGCAGCTCTTCGTTATTGATCTGTGTCAGCTTTAAGTCATTACGGACATTCGCTAATTGTATCTCCATGTCGGTCTTAGCCTTCAGGACGCCGGCCCAGTAGGCATCCCCCACTCCCGCCTGCTGCTCGACTGGCTGCTTGGCTTCTGCGGATTTTTCAGCCGCCTTTGCCTTCAGCCGCTCTATCAGGCTTTCTTTTTCTTTGTTCGCCAGTTCGTATTTTCTCTGGAGGTCCTCTCTGTCCCTGGCGATCCTTTCTATATCCGAATTCAACGAACCTATTTTCTCCTGAAGACGGGCGTTTTCCTGGGAAACATCCTGTAATTTTTTATCCAGGGTCATGCCCTCCCTCTTAGCGTCATCTCTTTCCTGCGCAGCCATTTTGTGCGTCCGTTGAGCCTGTACAAGAAAAAATAAGGTGATTATCAATAAAGCCGCAAGAGCTATTGCAATTATTTTTGTCTTCTGCAGCATTCACACCTCCTTTAAAGAACTTATGCGTTTTGAATGGAAGGGCAGAGTATATTAATATGAAGCCTTGGGTTTCACAATTGTGCGAATACTTTCTGCATGACCAGGCTCGCAGCGCCCAGCGCTACGGCATTTTCCCTCAGCTGCGAATACACGATCTTTAAATCTTCGGTCGTCTCCCTGAAAGCCCATTCTTTTACCGTAGAGACTACTTTATTCAGGAAATCGTCTCCCGCTTCTTCCATGCCCCCTCCTATAACGACCATCTCGGGATTAAGAAAATTGACCAGGGAAGCTATTTTTATGCCCAACCTTCTGGCGGCCAGAGCGAGCGCGCGTTCGGCGACGGGGTCTTTTGACCGGTTGGCGATGAATACGCTTTTTAGATCAAGGTTATCCAGATTAGCTGAAGTTAATTTAAAAAACCTTTCCTGGGCGGCTTTGTCCTGCGCGAGCATTGATCGCGCGTCCTCGACGATCCCCAAATCTATCTCCCAGCGTTTCAGGAAACATCCGTTGCCTAGCGCGCAATTGAATTCATCCTGCTCTTTGTAATTATAGATCGATACCTCTCCCGCGTAGCCGAGGCTGCCCCTGTAAATCTGGCCGTTCACCATGATGCCGCATCCTACGCCGGAAAACATGTATAAGACGTTCTTCAGTCCAAATCCCATCCCCAGCCAGTATTCTCCGAAGCAGGCGCTGGTGGCATCGTTCTCTATCAGCGCGGGCAGATCGAACTCCCTCTCGATCAGGTCTTTAAGCGGCAGATCCACCGACGCATACGTATAGTAATGGTCCATCTTCTGGGGCCAGTGTATGGAGCCGTCTTTTTTATTGATCAGCCCGGCGATGCCGATGCCAATGCCCTTGATATCGACGGTGTGCTCCTTCGAACGCCTGATTATTTCGCGCACGATCTCAAGGAGGCACTCGGTTATTTCTTTGACGGACGGCCTGGGCCGGGCGACCTGCGTCTTGGTAATGATATTGCCTTTCAGGTCTACCAGGATACCGACCATGTTCATAAGGTTGAGCCCAACCCCTATCACGTAGCCCCCTTGAGGGTTCAGGTCAAGGAGCGCAGGCCGCCTGCCGCCCTCTGAACGGTCAAGCTCTTTTTCGAAAACCAGATTGTGTTTTATGAACTCATCTATATAATTGGAAATAGTGACCACATTTATGCCGATTTCTTTGGAGATTTCCGGCCTGCTGATAGGGCCCCGCCTTCGCAAGATTTCAAGGATATCGATGTTGCGCTTTTCTTTATCGCTGAACTCCTCTCTCTGCAAGTTGCCGAGCTTCATGGTGTTACCTTTCTGTGTGGCCCGATGGGATTTTCAATTTATTATTACGTTTATTTATACTACCAATAGCATCTTAAGTCAAGTATTTTTAATAAGTAAGCTCTAATAATTTTTGACTATTGCATAAAAATTGGTATAATTGAGTAGTGTCGTTTTATGCCGATGTAGCTCAGTAGGTAGAGCAGCGCTTTCGTAAAGCGCGGGCCGGAGGTTCGATTCCTCTCATCGGCTTAAAAACTTACCTCCCCGGGAGCCTCGCGCACGCGGCCAATAGATGTCAAAATTCTCGGAAATCCTGAAGAACCGCAATTTCTTTTTGCTTTTCCTGGGCCAGATAATTTCTCAGGTGGGAGATAAACTTGGCCAGATCGCGTTGATCGCGTTCGTGTACGCCCGCACCCCGCAATCAACGGTAGGGATCGCAAAGATACTCCTTCCCACCATAATCCCCGTGTTTGTCATCGGCCCGCTTGCCGGCGTATACGTAGACAGGTGGGACAGGCGCCGCACCATGTACATAAGCGACTTTTTAAGGGCGGCTCTTTTGCTGGTCATCCCTTTATTTTTATTTTACTCTAAGGGCTTTATCCCCATTTACCTGGTCATATTCCTGGTATTCTGCATCGGGAGGTTTTTCATTCCCGCAAAACTGTCCATCGTGCCCGAGCTGGTTAAAAACAAGGACCTCCTGATGGCGAATTCCCTCATCCACATCACCGGCATGATCGCGACCGTCCTGGGATACGGCGTAAGCGGGATCGTGGTAGAATCCCTGGGCGCGAAAAGCGGCTTTTACCTGGACGCGCTGAGCTTCCTGATTTCGGGGACGCTGATCTTCCTCATCGTCAAAAGGACAAGCTCCCATACCAGCCTTACGAAAGTCGGCAAAGAGATCGTCGAAGTCATAAAAAAATCGGTCTTCGCGGAGATCAAGGAAGGCGCGGCGTATTTTTTCAACAAAAAGGATATCCGGTTTACGGCGGGCATTTTTTTCATACTTGCCTCCAGTTTGGGCGCGGTGTCCACGGTGATGATCGTTTTCGTGCAAAAAATGCTGGGTTCGGTGGTAAAAGACTTAGGGCTCCTGATCATGTGCTTAGGCATAGGCCTCTTTTTCGGCTCCCTTGTCTACGGGCGTTTCGGCCAGCGCGTTTCCCGTTATAAAATAATATTTGTGTCGCTTATTTTAAGTGGTATAATGCTGGTGATTTTTGCCGTAACAATACAGCGCTACCCTTATTTTCCGATAGCGGCGCTTTTGTCATTGTTATTCGGGATCCTGATCTCCCCTATTATCATCGCCTCCAACACTATCGTACATAACGTAAGCGACAGCGAGATGATGGGAAAGATATTCAGCTCTCTTGAGATCGTGATGCATGTGGGCTTCCTTTTGTTCATGTTTATCGGAAGCGTACTGGCGGAGAGGTTTTCGCAGGTATCTATGCTGGTCGCGGTAGGCTTCCTTTTTGCCGCAGTAGGCATTGTAAACCTTGCGCACCACCGTAAAATACCATGGTTAGATTAGAAGAACATAAGCGCGAAACAGAACACAAAGCGATTGAAAGACTAAAGCCCCCGCCCAAAGCATACATACCCCTTTCTCAACATATAGGTAAGATTTGTACGGCGTTAGTTAAGGCAGGCGACAACGTGAGCGCCGGACAGAAGATTGCCGGGCAAGAAGCGAAGGTTTTCGCGCCGATACATGCTTCTATTTCAGGAAAGGTCGCCTCTTTG
>JBFZAN010000012.1:0-3308 GCA_041309005.1 Candidatus Omnitrophota bacterium | reverse complement strand
ATATACAGCCCGTGCAACTTGCGCGGCGCCTGGCCTTTTCTCATGCCGGGATACATGGCGATTTCAGCGCCTCCTGCCACATCAAATCTATTAAGGCCGGTAGCTTTTACTATGCCTACCTCTTCTTTATTGACGCTGTTAAAAGGCATGATCATGGTAAGATCATTCGCGGCGAACATCTTCGCGCCTTCAGCAACAGACATAGGTATGAAAGTCCCGCCCCAGAAGAGAAATTCTACCCTGCCTGTTTCCTGCAAAATCGGGCCGCCTAATTTTTCAAGAATGGTAAGGTGGTCAGTGTGAAGCGAAGGATAGGATATTTTTTCGCCGGCTTCGCCCTTTGGCTTGGCGATCTTCTTGCCTTGATCAACACGGCGCTCCATAACCTCAGGCAGAAGATCGATAGTAGTGATCCTCCCGGGCTTGCTCTCTGCAGTCATGCCCTCTATGCTCATACCCATACCCACTAATCCTAAGTTGTTCTGGTTAAGCGACATCAAAGATTCCCTGGAAAGCGGGAACATATAAGAGGTCCTGATAAAGCTCTGGCCTTCGGCTGTAGCCTTGATCCAACCTGCCTCATCAATGGTAAATGAGCCGATGCCTATTGAGGGATCAATAACCAGGGTAGCTTCCCTTCCTAATGGTATTCCTTTCAGGAATTTCATCAAGTCGTCAACGCGGTCTTCGAGGATAAACTGCGGAAGTTTATCCAGCATCTTCTGTAATCCGGCTTTCAGGTATCCATAGTCTAACTTTGACTTCTTATCAAGCTTTCCATTGCTTAATAATTTATCCAGATCATCTATCTGCTTCTTTGTATTTTCCTGTATTTTCGCAAATAAGCTTTCTGCGTTTTTGAGGTTTTCTTTTAATTGCTTCTTTAAGTCTTCCAGGGCTTTTGAGGTTAAATCTTCCGTTACATTGATATGCATTGACATATACGCGTCATCGAGCTCTTTACCTTGCGCAACCCAGTTGCCCTGCTTGAACTCCAAAAATTCACCCAGCTTCGGCCTGATGACAAAGCTTACCGTCTCGGTAATAAGGGGGATAGGCACGATCTTGCCATTTTCTTGCGTTGTCCTGATATGGAGCATTTCTTTTGAAGCATACCTGCCTACGAGCAGCGATGCCTTGAGGTTATCGCTCACATAGTTTCTGGGGATGATATCTTTATCCGTCTTCTGGCCGCCCATAAGGATCACGCCGCCATGCAGAACTGAACCAGCCCCTCTCATTACGCCGAATATATCCCTTACCGAAGAATCTAAGGGGTTTAATCCTCCCTGGTCAGGGAAAATGATCATTGAGCCGGGGCCAAATTGCGCTTTAAGGCCGTCGGCCTTTAGCGGGTTGCCTTTAATTTCTATCTGCTGGGAAAGATTCTTTCCGAAGAGCGGTTTTAAGAATTCGTCATTTATGCCGCCGTCAGTATAGGCCTTGCCGCCGATCCTCGTTTCGACTTTACCTGACGCCATCGGCCTTAAGCTGATCTGCTCCGGACCTATCTCTAATAACCTTAATTCCGGATTCGCCAATTGGACATCCACATCCGCGATAGCTGCCTTGACCCATGTCGAAGCCGCTTCAGTCGCTCCTCCCTTTGCGCCGCTTTCAGGCTTCCAATGCATCCACATATTGTCTATCGTAACGCCGTGCGAGCGCATATCTGCAACCGATTCCCTTAATTCAGCGGTTCCGGAGTGCCGCGCCCAGCCTTCAAAAAGCACTCCCTTTTCAGCCGATACCGCAAGCCTTGAATTTTGATTATTCAGTTGATTTCTGCCCAGTATGACCGCGGTCCTTAAGAACTGGTCCTGCCCTGCCAAAGTATTTGCTCCGGTGGGCGATTTAATATACTGTTCAATAACCCATCCGTTTGCATTCCAAGACTGGTTTTCCCAAACCGGATTGCCTGCTTTATCCAGAGAGCCCACCATCGTGATATCTTCCCTGGGCGTAAGTAAAGTAAGCGGCGGCGCAGAGCCGGCGGAAGCTGCTGCGGTCTGAGGATGCCTCGCCTGGACCTCTTCGATAACCTGGCGGATTTCACTGCTGAGCTTGAATACCTCAGGCTGTAAATTCAGCCTCCCTGCCTGCGAGGCTTTGCCGAACTGTTTCATTAGCTTCTCAGCCTGGTCGTTTAATTCTTCCAGTTTTGCCATAGCCGCGCGGTCTACGGCTGATAAGGTTGCTTTCATCCTGGCGATATTCTCTTTTTCACCCTGGAGATAGGTCATGAAGTTGCCCTTGGCCATGTTCTTATACTGGCCGGGCCGGTTGCCGTTCATCGGGAAATAAGCCTCAAAACCCTGCACCATTAACCCAGAGGTAACGATTATTTTGCCTGTTTTTGTATCTACACCAGAAATTATCTTTAAGCTCGGGTGGTGGCTAAACGGTTCATAGTCAAAGAACGCGAGGGTCTTGGTTTCATCGTCTTTCTGTTCGCTTTCCGTCTGGCCGATCAAGGTGATTCCCAACACCGGGACTTTGGCGTGGATATCGGCTAGAGGAATATTGGTGTTGTGTAAACCAATGATGTCTTCCATGATCTTGGGGTTGTTAGGATAATCCCTGAATACGAATGTCTTTTTGAGGCTGCTGATATCTGTCCCTAACGCGGCCCGGGCGCGCGCTTCCATTTCAGGGGCTTTTGCGAAATTAGCTTTATAGTCAACAGCAGAGTGGGTATTGGGGAAATCGGTTTTAAATTCCGGGCTGAAAGATTGGGAAGAAGCAGACCATACCTTGGCTTCATCCAAGTCTTTCTCGGTCTTGGTGCCTTTGCGTAAGCCATCGAATATGTCTTCGTATACGTCTACCTGCCTACGGGCGACTTCCTTTTTGGAAAGTATCTCCAATGACTTTGATAAGTCTTTGATGGCAGAAGTAGTAAGGCTGTCGGTAACCACGCCGATGTGGCCTGACTTAAGATCTCCCTCAGCCACCGCGCTCCATGATTTTGCCTCGAAGTCGAAGTTTGAAAATTCCCATTTATCAGTATCTTTTACCCACTTGGCGTGAGTAAAATTTGATTTCATCTGCGGGTTCAGCTTACTTAGATCAGCGCCCTGGACCCAGCCTTCGGCCTTTGCTCCGGCTTGATTGAGCGGGCTAATCATATACGCGTAATTCCAGCTCTCTTTTATCCTTGTCCAGGCGCCTTCCTGCATAAAGTCAGTGACGTTGAATCTTCTTCCGGAAAACCCTAAATGGTATAAAGACCTTCCTTCGTTCTTAAGCTGCAGTATAATGCCGTCAACGCCGCGGTCCAGCTGGTCTGGGCTTTTCCCGATAGCATT
>JBFZAN010000011.1:0-15032 GCA_041309005.1 Candidatus Omnitrophota bacterium | reverse complement strand
GATTTTCCCACCAACGGATTCCTGACCGAGACGGTGACAGCTTCGACTGAAAAGATATTATCGCGTTATAACCCCGCGAAATTGTTAGTGACGGTAAGCCTCGACGGGCCGCCCGAGCTGCACGACAGTATCCGTAACGTGCGCGGATCCTGGATGAACGCGGTTGAAACTTTTAAGGCCTTGCGTTCGATGAAGCGCAGGAATTTCGGCGTGTATTTCGGCATGACCCTGCAGGACGCCAACCTCAATAGTTTCGAAAAAACCTTTGAGGCTGCCAGCGCGCAAATCGCCGGCTTGAAGAGAAACGATTTCCATATAAACCTGATGCAGGCATCCAGCCATTATTACGGCAATTCCGTTTCTTCGGCGGACCTTTTTTCATCTTCCTTGCGCGGCTCATTGGAGGCCATCCGCAGGTCGCGTTCCCTATCCCTTTTTAACCCCGTCAATTTATTGGAACGGCGTTACCAGCGCCTGGCGGATGTCTTTTTAAAGGAACGCGTGTCTCCGGTACCCTGTCAGGCCCTCGGCGCGTCTTTTTTCATGGATCCCGCGGGGAATATTTATCCCTGCAGCATGTACGATAAAACAATCGGAAATATCGTTGATTTCGACTATGATCTCAACCGGCTATGGCGCTCTACCAGCCGCAGGCAGGCGCGTTCCGAGATACACCGGCGCCTCTGTCCCCAGTGCTGGACACCGTGCGAGGCGTATCAGAGCATTCTGGCTGATCTTATGCCGGGCATTCACGGGAGGTAGGTTGTTCAGGAAAGTCTATTTCGACCTCATCAAGACCAGGATCTCGAATAAAGAGTTCGGCTGGTTTTTTACCCGCGTTATCCAGTACTTCCTGACGCAGGCGTCCTTTTTGCTTAAGAAGCCTCTGTGCGGCCCTATACTCGGCACGCTGGTGACGAATTACACCTGTAACTACCGCTGCGTGATGTGCGACCTTCCGCTGCGGGATGAAGAGATGAAGAAAAAAGGCCTGCGCGAGCTCTCGACTTCCCAGCTAAAGCAGGTGCTTAAAGAATTTGCCGGCCTGGGTGTTTCCGGCGTAGGTTTTACAGGAGGGGAGCCTCTCTTAAGGCATGATATTTTCGAGCTTTTGCAGTTAACCAAAGAATTAGGAATGATCAGCCACCTGAATACGAACGGATTTTTACTGGACGCCGCGGCCGCGGAAAAGATCATACGCGCCAAAACCGATTCTATAAATATTTCCCTGGATGGCGCAACCCCCAAGACGCATGATTCCATACGGGGCTGCGCCGGCGCGTTCGAGAAGGCGATTGGCGCGGTCGCCCGTATCCGGGAGGCTAAAAAATCGGCTCCGGGCAATACCAGGCTAAAGATAGTCACCGTGCTTAACGAACGCAATATCGATGAGGTGCCGGACCTGATAAAGCTCTCCGGCGAGCTTGCGGTCGATTGCATAGAATTCATACCCGAGCAGCCTTTTACCCGTTCTAAAGGCGCCCCTGACGCTAAAGACAGGGCTCTTTTTTTAAGCAAGGCCGCCGAAGCAGCGCGCTATCTTGCCGGCCTGAAGCGAAAAGGACACAAGATCGAAAATTCATACCGCCATTTAAGGCTGTTCGAGCGCTCTTTTAAGAACATGAAATCTCCCATTGCCTGTTACGCCGGGTATAATTCCCTCACCGTCGATTGCTACGGAGAGATATTCCCGTGCGTGCCATGGATGAACTGGGGCAGGCCGGTCGCCAATATCAAAGACGGGACGCTTAAGGCGGTCTGGTATTCGAAACAATACAACGAGGCCCGGTTGAAGATCGCCAAATGCAGGGACTGTTATCTTAACTGCCAGTCGGAGTTAAATTTGCTGTTTAACTGAACCAGGACCTACAGAAGGAGGCGCATGGGTTGCCCGGTGTGCGGTTCTGCCGACACTACGCGTATATATTCGGGAACAGATAAGGTGCTCTCGAAATTCTCAAGACAGGCCGCGCTCACGCTTACTCTCTGCGAATGCCGGGGCTGCGGGATGCAGTTTCTTGATAAGATCGCCTACGATATGAAGGACGTCCACGACTCCTATTGGGATATGATGGCGCGCAATATGGGTGACGACTATTCCCATTACGACGATACGCCAGGCCATTACGCGCTGTTACACCGTTTAGCCGGATACAAAAAGACCGGGAAGCTGCTGGAGATAGGCTGCGGCAGCGGAAAATTCCTGCAGGTCGCACGCGAGATGGGCTGGAACGTGACGGGGGTTGAGATCTCCCAAAAAGCGGCCGAGATAGCTGTATCCAGGTTTCAGCTTAATATTTTGAACGGCTCCCTGGAGCAGGTGCGCGAGCGCCTGAGCCCTTCGCAGTTTGACGCGGTTGTCATGTGGGGGGTGATAGAACACCTCAAGGAACCACTGGCCACA
This sequence comes from Candidatus Omnitrophota bacterium, assembly GCA_041309005.1. Classification (GTDB taxonomy): domain Bacteria; phylum Omnitrophota; class Gorgyraeia; order Gygaellales; family Profunditerraquicolaceae; genus PPR-0468. The sequence goes on along the minus strand of JBFZAN010000011.1, from coordinate 12,628 downwards.
TTGCACATAGCCCGGCAGCTGCTTAGGAGCGGGGGGATGCTGGCGATCTACACTCCCAGCGCGGACAGTATTTTCCATAAAGGAGCGAAAACGATTTACCGCCTGACGCGTGGCAAGGTGACTTTCCCGATGGAAAGGGTCATTACTTCCATGCACGCGATGTATTTTACGTCCGATACGATCACCAATGCCCTGTCGCGCTGCCTTTTTTCGGTAAAGAGCGTCCAGATGGGCGATATCGACCTTGATTTCGTATTTAAGGCGCATGGTGATTTGTGGTGGTCAAATAAAATGTTCCTCGCGTGCGCGAAGCTGCTGCAGCAGATAAGCCATTTTCATTCTATGCACAGCCATATGCTCGTATTTGCCGAGCCGTCATAACCGGACTTTAAGATGAAGATCATCAGGGATATTTCAGAAATGAACCGAGTAAGCGAGAACCTGCGCAGGAAGAATATTTCTATCGGGTTCGTCCCTACGATGGGCGCCTTGCATGAAGGCCATCTACGCCTCATCCGGGCGGCGCGGCGCGATAACCGCAGGGTAATAGTGAGCATTTTCCTCAATCCAGCCCAGTTCGGCCCGCGCGAAGACTTAAAGCGTTATCCGAGGCCTCTTGGCCGGGATATCGCGTTGTGCCGCAAGGAAGGGGTCGATATGATCTTTCATCCCTCCTCCAGCGACATGTACCCCGCAGGTTTTAAGACCTTCGTGACGGTGGAAGGTTTAAGCGAAGTCCTCTGCGGAAGGTTACGGCCCGGCCATTTCAGGGGAGTGGCTACGGTAGTGGCAAAGCTTTTTAACATTATCCGGCCGGACGAGGCTTATTTCGGGCAAAAGGATTTTCAGCAGGCGGTGATCATACAACAGATGTGCAGGGACCTGAACATCCCCGTAAAACTGAAAGTCTTAGGCATAGTCAGGGACGAGGACGGGTTAGCCTTAAGCTCAAGGAACGCGTATCTGGACAGGGCGCAAAGGCTGGAGGCCCGGCTTTTGTCCCGGTCGTTGTTACTCGGGAAAAAACTGTTCAGGAAAGGGGTAAGGGACCCCAGACGGATCATCGTTAAAATAAAATCTTTTGTCGCTAAAGGCCGGTTAGCCAAGATCGAGTACGCCGCCATAGTAGATCCCAAAACGCTTAATCCGGTAAAGCGCGTCACGGAAAAATCAGTTTTGGCGCTTGCGGTGCGCTTCGGCGGCACAAGGCTTATCGACAATACGAGCATGGGGAAAAATAAGGATGCGTAAGAAGCTCAAAATAGGGATCGTGGGTTGCGGCGCTATAGGAAGCTCGCTTGCTAAGGCTGTCGTTGAAGAGTACTTTCAGGATGCCCGGCTCGCGGCCATTTACGACATTGATCCCGAAAAGTCGCGCAGCTTGTCCCGCGCGCTGCGTAAGAACGGGTCACTTGTCGCGGCCGGACTTACGCAGGCGATAGAAAAGGCCGATCTTGTGATAGAGGCGTCTTCGGCGGCAGCAGCGTGGAAAATCGCCAGAAGCACGCTAAAGAACCGGCGCGACATCATGATCATGAGCGTGGGCGGCATCCTTTCCCGCCTGGACCGGCTGCGCGGCCTCGCCAGAAGGTCTAACGCCCGGGTGTACATACCCAGCGGCGCGATAAGCGGCATTGACGCGCTCAAGGCGGCAGCGACAGGAAGGATAGATAAAGTCGTTTTGACCACTACGAAAAATCCCCGCGCATTCAAAGGCGTGGAGTATGTGGAAAAGAAGTGGCCGGGGCTGGGCTCGCTCAAGGAGCCCGTTATTTTGTTTTCCGGCAGCGCTGAGCGCGCGGTAGGCTTATTCCCCCGGAATATCAACGTTGCGGCTGTTTTGAGCCTTGCCGGCACAGGGGCGCGGCATACCAAAGTCGTTATCATTGCCTGCGCGTCCGAAAGGAAGAATATGCACGAGATCGCCATAGAATGCGACGCAGGCTCGATATTCACGCGCACTCAAAACGTGATACATCCCGATAACCCGAAAACCAGTTATCTCGCGGTGCTCTCCGCTAAAGCGACGCTAAGGCAGATCTTCGATCCCGTTAGGGTGGGCACCTGATTCGAAAACTTTAAAAAAGGAAGGAGGTGAATACTATGGCAGAAAAAGTATGTAAAGTCGGTATCAAGAGGGAGAAAGGTTACCTCTACTATGTCGACAAGCAGGGTGACGTCTCCAGCGCCAAGATGGCCAGAGGCAAGGCAAAAGGAGGTAAGCCCAAAAAGGTAGCAAAATGCGGTATCAAAAGAAAAGAAGGATACCTGTATTTTGTCGACAAGTCGGGTGATGTTTCTTGCGCAAAGATGAAACGCGGCGGCAAGAAAAAAAGAAAATAAGCACCTATAAAACCCGCACCTTCCGCTTCTGCCAGAACAGTATTCCGGAACGCGTAAGGTGCGGGTTTTATAAGTAAGGCACCTATGGACCTAAAGAAAACAACTTCGCACAAGATTGTGTTTTTGCTGTTGTTGGCGCTGACGTGCGTGGTGTATATCAATTCCTTTACCGGGGACTTCGTTTTTGATGATTACCACCTGATCGTCAATAACGCGTATGTTCAGCGCCTGAGCGCGATCCCGTTGCTCTTTAAGACCAGCTTGTTCCAGTTTTCTTCACTTTCCAGCCTTTCGTACCCTTATTACCGCCCCATGCAGTCTTCGGCGTACGCGTTGCTTTACCATGTCAGCGGGTTGCATACCGTAGGATACCATATAGCGAATATCCTTATCCACGCGTTCAACGCCTTCCTGTTATTTTACCTTATTCAAAAACTTTTCGCCCAATTCCCGCTCGCGCTGCTAAGCAGCCTTTTATTTTGCGTCCATCCGATCCAGACCGAAACAGTCAGTTATATATCGTGCCTGGCGGAATTGCAGGCGGCGATGTTCATTTTGCTCTCCGCGGCCGCCTATATCCAATACGCGCAAAAAAGCAAGGGGCTGTTATATGTTTTCTCGATGATTTGCTATGTATGCGCCATCCTTTCCAGGGAGACGGGGTTTTTGCTGTTGATGCCCTTCATCATGCTGGCGATCGCCTTCAAATACAAAATCTCCAGGGGTAGGGCCGTATCGCATTTCGCGGCATTCGCGGGCATTATCTCCATTTATTTGCTGCTTCGCTTCACTATCCTGGTGCCGATCGTCGTGGTGCCGGCGACCCGTTTGCCCCCGCTTTTAACGGCTTTGAACTTTGGGAAGGTCCTGTTGCAGTATGCCAGTCTCCTGGTGTTTCCGTATGACCTTCATTTGCTAAGGACTTTTCCGCCGCTGCTTTCGCTGCGGCCCATTCACCTGTTGGCTTTCGCGGTTTTCCTGGTTTTATTACTGCTCTTGATTAAGCGGAAAAAATATATACCTCTATTCGGTTTGGCCTGGTACTTCCTTATGCTGCTGCATGTGGCGGTATTCATGAATAAATTCTATGAACAGGGTTACATCGCCATGGAAGAACACTGGGTGTATCTGGCCTCGGCGGGCTTTTTCGTCGCGATAGCGTATCCGGTCGTTTCGATAAGAAGCCCCATGCTTAAAAAAGCGATCAGTTTTTCTCTCCTGGGAGCATACAGCTTCTTGACGGTCGTTAACAGTCTTCACTGGAACAGGGAGCTGGAATTTTACCGCTATAACCTTAAATTCAAGAATAGTTCGATGACCTTTTTAACGGAGTTATCGTACACGGGCGTGCTCGCGGCCAAGGGATTTTACAGAAAAGCCCTGGACCGGGCTGATTATTCAATTTTAGTGAGCCCGGCAAATTGGCTGGCGCATGTTTCAAGAGGGGACATCTTGCGCGGCATGAAAAAGTTCGAAGACGCAAAAGAATCATACCTCAACGCGCTGAAGATAGATTTTTTCTGCTGGCAGGCATATCAAAGATTACAAACCCTTTCCAGGGAAACCGGTGAGCCGTTTGAAGCTCAAAAGTACCCCGGGTTTTCGCCGGGGGAAGTATCCGTTATCACGCTGATAAGGGAAGGGGAATTTAAGAAAGCGCTGGAGGAGTTGCGGCCGTTACTCGCGCGGTCTCCTGACGCCAGGCTCTATTCGATCGCCGGGATCCTCCTGGGCAAAATGGGCATGTATGGCCGCGCCATAGATGCGTTTACTGCGGCGCTCAGGCTTGACCCCTACAACGGTTTAGCGCTGCGTAATTTGGAAGTGACTTACGAATTGTCAGGTCAAACGCCTGGCCGAGACAAAAAGATCAAGGAGTTACTTAAAAAATTTATCCCGGGTATGGAAGCCTCCCCGGGCCTACCCGCAAAGAAATAAGGGATCGCAATGAATACGAAGGCATGTATCATCATCAAGGGCGCAAAAGAACATAATCTCAAGAATATCGACCTTACGCTTCCCCGTAACAAGTTTATCGTGATAACCGGCCTTTCAGGTTCGGGGAAGTCAAGCCTGGCGTTCGATACCATTTACGCGGAAGGCCAGAGAAGGTATGTTGAGAGCCTTTCAAGCTATGCGCGGCAGTTCCTGGAACAGCTGCAGAAACCCGATGTGGAATACATAGAAGGGCTGTCTCCCGCGATCGCCATAGAGCAGCGCACGGCAGGAGGTAACCCCCGTTCCACGGTGGCCACACAAACCGAGATCTACGATTACCTGAGGCTGTTGTTCGCGCGCCTCGGAAAAGTGATGTGTTCTCAGTGCGGCAGCTCCATTGACAGGCAGACCTCACAGGAGATCGTAGAGAGGATACTGGCGCTGCCTCACGGTACGGATATCCAGGTGCTCGCCCCTCTGGTAAGAGGCAGGAAAGGCGAATACAAGGATATCTTCGGCCAGATACAAAAGTCCGGCTTCGTGCGCTGCCGCGTTGACGGCAAGGTATATGAATTGCCTGCCAGGATAAAGCTGGAGAAATACAAGAACCATACCATAGAAGTCCTGGTGGACAGGCTGACCGTTAAGGCGCCGGTGAAAGAGAGGCTGACGGATTCGGTAGAAACCGCCCTGAAAGTGGGCAAGGGCATCGTTATTATTTCGTCAGGCCCTGCGCCGTCAAAAGATATCGTCTTCAGCGAGCAATATTCCTGCGCTAAGTGCGGCTTCAGCATACCGGAAGTAGAGCCGAGGATATTTTCTTTTAATTCTCCCTATGGGGCCTGCCCGGAGTGTAACGGCCTGGGGACCAAACTCGAATTTGACCCCGACTTGATCGTCCCCGACAAGGAAAAGTCGATACAGGGGGGGGCGCTTGAACCATGGAAAAGAGGGGGCAGGGGGTATATCCTTTATTACCGCTGGCTTATCAGGGAGCTGGCGGGCGCTCTGAAATTCGACATGGATACGCCGTTTTACAAATTAAGCAGGCGCATACAGGATGCAATATTCCATGGCACGGACGTGGAAGCGGGCGGTAAGCCCTTTGAAGGAGTGATCCCTCATCTTACGCGGCTGTTCCGAGAAACAAAGAGCGATTACCTGAAAGAAGAGATATCCAGGTACCTGTCCAGCCTGCCGTGTTCCTCCTGCCAGGGGGGACGCTTGAAAAAAGAAAGCTTAAGCGTACTTATAGAAGGCAAGAATATCTGGCAGGTAACCCAGATGCCGATAAAAGAAGCCTTCGATTTCTTTGCGGGAATAACCCTGGATGAGAAGCAGAAAATGATCGCGCGCCAGGTGCTGAAAGAAATCACCGCGCGCCTTCAATTTTGTATTAACGTGGGGCTGGAATACCTTTCCCTGGACAGGAAAAGCGCGACCCTTTCCGGAGGTGAAGCCCAGAGGATCCGCCTTGCGACGCAGGTAGGCTCCGGGCTGGTGGGGGTGCTTTATATATTGGATGAACCGAGCATCGGACTGCACCAGAGGGACAATTCCAAATTGATAGAAACCCTTAAGGCGCTGCGGGACCTGGGTAATACCCTTATCGTGGTCGAGCACGATGAATACACGATCACAGCCTGCGATTATGTGGTTGACCTGGGGCCGGGCGCGGGCAGGCATGGGGGGGAAGTGGTATTTTCCGGCCCAAAGGAAAAGCTTTACTCAAGCGAAGCTTCCCTGACAGCCAAATACCTCAGAAGAGAAGCCGGTGTCAGGACGCCTGTGAGGAGGAAGATAAATGAGCAGCGGTACCTGGAGATCATCGGCGCCAGGGAGCATAACTTAAAAGATATCGATGTCAGATTTCCGCTCGGGGTGTTCGTATGCGTCACCGGCGTCTCCGGCTCGGGTAAATCGACCTTGATCTATGATATTCTGTACCGCAGCCTCGCTCAAAAGATATATAATGCCAGGGAAAAACCAGGCCTGCACAAAAAGATCCGCGGTTCGGAGCATATCGATAAAGTGATCGTCGTTGACCAGTCTCCTATCGGCAGGACCCCCCGTTCGAACCCGGCTACCTACGCGGGAGTATACGGCCATATCCGTGACATATTCAGCAAGCTTGCCCTTGCCAGGATGCGCGGTTACAGGCCGGGGAGATTTTCTTTTAACGTAAAGGGAGGCCGCTGCGAGGCGTGCGCCGGAGACGGCATTAAAAAAATCGAAATGCATTTTCTGCCCGACGTCTATGTAAAATGCGACGTATGCAAGGGGAAGCGTTTCAATACGGCTACGCTGGAAATAACATATAAGGGTAAATCCATTGCTTCCGTGCTGGAAATGACCGTTGAAGAAGCGCTGGAGCTGTTTGCGAACGTGCCGAGCATCAGGAACATCCTGCGCACCCTTTACGACGTCGGTCTTGGCTATATCCAGCTTGGCCAGCCGGCGACGACGCTTTCCGGCGGCGAGGCGCAGAGGGTGAAGCTGTCTTCCGAACTCAGTAAACGCTCCACGGGAAAGACCCTTTATATATTGGATGAACCCACGACAGGGCTGCATTTCGCGGATGTGGAAAAACTCATCGATGTGCTGGGTAAGCTTGTGGATAAAGGCAATACCGTTGTCGTGATCGAACATAACCTTGATGTAATAAAGTCCGCCGATCACATCATTGATCTGGGCCCTGAAGGCGGGGCGCGGGGAGGGGATGTTGTGGCGCATTGCAGCCCCGAAGAACTCGTTCGAAACAACCGTTCCTACACCGGGCAGTACCTAAAAAAGGTATTGAATGAAAGACAAAGCAATACTATAGTGTAGCTATGCGAAACCATATAAGGTATAGGCTTATTTTTGCGCTTTGCGCATGCTTTCTCGGGGTGTCCTTTTTTGTCCCGTCGCGCGCGGGCATCGGCCGTCTTTATGCCGAGTCCGGCAAAGAAGAAGAAGCGCTTTTCGTGGCCCAAAAGGCCATGGAGGATGGGTTTTACGACGTCGCGCTTTCGCTGCTTGAGCGTTTCCTGAAAAATTATCCTTCTTCTCCCAAAGCATCCCAGGCTGAGCTTTCAATCGGGCAATGCTACTTTTATCAAAACAGGTTCCTTGACGCTTTGAATAAGTTCGAATGGCTGGGCAACCAGCCCGAGGCGCACACAATAAAAGACGCCATTGTCTACTGGATCGCGGAAGTCCATTTCAGGGGAAATAACTTCAGCAAGGCGGCCGAATACTATAAAGAGATAATAAGCGATTTCCCCAAATCGAACTACCTTGCTTCGGCCTATTACTCTTTAGGCTGGTGCTTGTTCCAACAGCAGCAGTATAAGGAAGCGCTGGAATATTTCAGGACCGTTGAACAGAAGTTCCCTAAAGAAGCTCAGTTCCAGGACACTTTTTTCAAGATAGTAGAATGCCTCTACAACCTGAAGGATTACGCGGGAGTAAAAGAAAAGATCAACGCTTCCCTTAAGCTTTATTCGAAAGACCCCGCCAGGCTCCAGTACCTGTATTTTTACCTGGGGGAAGCGGAATATTATCTCAATAATTTCGCCGAATCCATCGAAGAATATTCAAAGGCATCATCCAAAGGCGCGGACGACAGGGTCCGGGCGCTCTCGGAACTGGGCCTCGGGTGGGCATATCTTAAATTGAAGCAATATTCAAAAGCCCAGGCGGCATTCCAGGGGGTACACGGCGAGAGCCTGGAAAAAAAGAGCGTTGATGTGTTATTGCTGGGTAAGGCAATAGTAAGTTTCGAAACCGGCGGATTTAACCAGGCAAGGCAAGCGTACGAAGAACTCGCCCGCTTGACCGAAGACCCGGTTGTCCTGATCCAGGCGTACCTGGGGGAAGCGGATTCCCTGTATAACCTTGGCCAATACAGCCAGGCAAAAGACCTGTACACGCTGGCGTTAAATAAAATCCCGCCGGCTATTTCAGGCGAGATCACCGATAAATTACACTACGGCCTCGCCTGGACGCTTTTTAAGGAAGGGGAATTCAAAGAAGCGATAAAGGAGTTCCGCAAGATCGTCACCCAGAGCGAAGACAAGATCGTAAAGGTCAGCGCCCTCTGCCAGATCGGCGACGCCTACCAGGACTCCGGCGATTACGATAAGGCCAGAGAGACCTACGACACTATTTTGCGCGAGTACCCCGACAGCCTCTACAGCGATTATGTGCAGTACCAGCTTGGAATAACGCTCCTCAAAGAGTCCGATTACGACGCGGCGATCCTCAGTTTTCTGGCGTTAAAAAGGAATTTCCCAAGCTCCAAGCTCTTAGACGACGCTTCCTACGCGCTGGGGCTGGCGTATTTCCAGAAACAGGACTATAACTCCAGCAGGCAGGTATTTGAGCGCTTTCAGGGCGACTTTAAAGACTCAAGCCTGCTCTCGAACGCGATGTACCTGTGGGGCTCAAGCCTCTATAACCTCGGCAAATACACCGAAGCCATCGATGTTTTTAAGAACATCTTAAGGGTTTTTACCCAGGATACGGAGCTTTGCCAGAAAGCGGAGTACGAGATCGCGGATTGTTACTATCAAATGGGCGATGAAAAAGAAGCCATGGCAAGGTTTAAGACGCTGCGCACCAAATACCCGGATTCCGCGCTGAGCGCGGAGATCATGTGGTGGCTGGGGGAATATTACTACAGGCATAACGACCTGACTTTGGCAGGCAGGTATTTTTATTCCCTGATACAAGATTTTCCCAGGAGCAGTTTGATCCTGGATGCCTATTATATCCTTGGTTCGATCTACGAACAGCAATCGAAGTACCCCGAAGCGAAGGATAGTTTCCGTAAGGTAATGCAGTCGGGAAAAACGGAATTGAGCGGCCAGGCGGCGGTCGCAGTCGCGGATATCTATTTAAAAGAAGGTAACTTTGATTCAGCCCTTACGTCATACCAGGATACCCTGAAAGAACACCCTAATCTCGCAAGCCTGATCTACCCGAAGATCGCCGACCTTTTCTTCAGGACAAAAAAGTATGACGAGGCGGTAGCATTCTACCGAAAAAGCCTGGAGGCGGCGGGAGCGCGTAACGCTTCCGACCTCCAGTTCAAGATCGGTGAATCGCGCCAGGCCCAGGGAAAAGCGGATGAGGCGGTTGAAGAATACCTCAAGGTCACCTATCTCTACCCTGAAAGTACGGACCTGGTAGTAAAGTCGCTCTTAAGGGTAGCCGCTATCTATGAAGGCAGGGGCAATGCCCGGGAAGCCGCCGCTCTTTATAAAAAGATCACCGCAATGGATGTGCCGGAGTCTAAATACGCCAGGGAAAGATTAGAAGAGCTAAAGACAGCGCAGTGAAGGGGGAGGGTTTTATAATGGATATCTATAGCATGAGCGTAGGGCAATTGTTCCGGGCGGGCGGGCCGGTAATGTGGCCGATCGCGCTGTGTTCCGTGGCCGGATTGGCGATAACGTTGGATAAATTCTGGTATCTTCGTAAAGCCAAGATCGATACGCAGGCGTTCCTGGGCGGCATACTGGAAAGGATAAAACGCCACCAGATCAAAGAAGCCCTGGATGCCTGCGATAAAACGGCAAGCCCTGTCTCGCATATACTGAAGGCAGGCATCCTGAAATACGACAGGCCCCGTTCCCAGATCAAAGAGGCCATCGAAGACGCTTCCTTGTACGAGATCCCTAAATTAGAAAAAAACCTTTCTATCCTGGCGACGGTAGCGCACATTTCACCGCTTTTGGGGCTGTTAGGGACGGTGACGGGCATGGTGAGATGCTTTCAGACGATCCAGGCAAGAGCCGTCACGTTCAACCCGCTTTCTCCGGGAGACCTGGCGGGGGGGATATGGGAGGCGCTTCTGACCACGGTGGCAGGCCTGATCGTGGCGATCCCGGCGTATGTCGCGTATAATTATCTTGTCAGCAGGGTCAACGGTTTTATCCTGGAAATGGAAAAGGCGGCTACGGAGCTCGTCAATTTTCTTACGGAATAACCTAAAAAATAACGCGCGAGGCGGCAGGTGAGATTTAAGAGGCATTTCGGATTGGAGTATGGCCTGAAGCAGATCGATATCGCGCCATTGATCGATGTGCTATTCCTGCTTTTGATCTTTTTCATGCTTACCTCAAGCTTCCTGCTGCAGCCGGTAATAAAGGTCGATTTGCCGAAGGTCATCACCAGCGACTCGCTGAAGAACGGGAATATAGAAATCAGTATTTCGGCGCAAAACCTGGTTTTTCTTAACGGCAGGCAGGTGACCGCTATAGAACTAAAGGCTTCGATCGCAGAGGCGGCAAAAAGGGGCCAGCCGGTCCTTATTGAAGCGGATAGATCGGCTTCTTTGGGAAAGGCGGTTGAGATCTGGGACCTCTGCAGGGATGCAGGGATATCGAAAATAAATATCGCGACACGACAGGAGTAAGGGCGCCCAGGAAATGAATGCAGCCTCTTTTGTAAATAAAGTTGTTTTTCACGCCGGTTTTAAAAAAGCCATTGCTATTTCATTATTGTGGCACGTGAGCGTATTCAGTATCTTCAATGTTACCTTTGGTAAAAAGCTTCTCGCCAGGAGAGGGGGCGCTGTTTCATTCCTGGGTGAGATTATCCCCCGTTCAGGCCTTGCAGGCGGACCGGTTCGCGCTCCTCTATCTGAGCAAAAAAACGTGCTGATGAAACGGGCTTTTTTCTCAGTCAAGAAGCTGCCTCAGGCGGATTCTCCCTCCTTTGCGTGCTATCTTAAGCCCGCGGCGTCGCCGGTTTTTTTAGAAAACAAAGTCTCTTTCACCCGGACTTCATCGCTCGCCGCGCCCCCCAAAAAAGGTAAAGAATCCGTACTCATGTTTTATCCTCCTTTGCCTTCCCAGGTAGCGCTTTATTTCAAGGACCGTCAGACCGTCCATATCGAACTACTGTTTAATCCGCTTAGTTCCGGCTCCGCCTTTTCGTTAATAATAAAAAGAAAGATATCCTCGGGTAACCTTGACGTTGACCTTCTGGCTATGCGTTATATCGGCCATTATTTATTCATGCAGCAGAACAGGCTCACGCCAAATACCTGGCACACGGTAAAGATAGACCTCTCTACCAAGAAAGAGTGATTCCCGAATGATCACAATCGATTTTTCTTACGCAGTCTCCGCGTATCTCTTTTTATCCCTGACAGCGGCTTTGGCCTTATGGATATCCGACAGGAAACAGAAGGAGAAGGACCTGTTTTTAGACCCCAGGTGCATATGGCATTGCTCTATATGCACCTATACCTATATAAATACGAGGGAGGATACTATTTCGCTTTGCCCTCGTTGCGGCAATTATAATAAAAAAAACAGTTGACCTCGTCTCTATTTATTTTATAATTAGGTAGAAGAAGCGGCAAACAGCGCTCTACTAAGGGAGGTATCTATGATTATCGAAATAGGGATTATAGCTGGAGAGATATGGCATTTTCTTGATCAAAAAGGCGATGTTACCCTGTCTTCGCTCGTAAAAGGCATTGATAAACCCAGAGATAACGTACTGATGAGCCTTGGTTGGCTGGCCCGTGAAGGCCATGTTATTTTGCAGAAGTCAAGCCAGGATTATACGGTAAGCTTGAGAAAAGATGCATAAGCTGCGCAGGAACCGGAATAGCAAAGGTATAATCTTATTTATCGTTTTAGCAACCGTGCTCGTTGCCGTGCTGCTTGCAACCGTACTCGCGGGGATTATTACCAGCCAGAGCCGTTTGACCTACCACCGGGTAGCCAGGACGCAGGCTTATTACGCGGCTATGTCAGCGATTACCCTCGCCTTAGAACGGCTTAGGACGGGGGCATGGCAATTTAATCCCCCCGTTAACAGCTGTCCCGATCCCGGCGGCTGCACTGTGAGCGGCCCTGTCTTCCCTAATTCTATTTCCGATATCAGGATCATTTTTTGTCCCGGCGGCAGCACCTGTTACCGCGCCAATGCCGGATGCGTCGTTCCCCCGTATTGCCTTTCCCCCGCATGCGCTTACTGTATCAATGCTACCGTGACCTACAACCGCTAACCCTTTCTTTGAATTAATTATAATCTAAGTAAGTATATTATGAAATAAAGTATTTAGTTATATACTTATTTTCATAAACATCGACGGATAATTTTTAAAAGTAAGTTTGAGTAAGTTTAAGTAAAAAAAGAAGAAAATATACTTGACAACATGATGGTTTTATGATTTAATTGAATAGGATTAGATTCTGGAAAGGCGTTAAGTGTATGACAAGATTACTGAATATTGATGAACTCGCTGATTACCTGAGGCTGCAAAAGCAAACCATTTATAATTGGCTGTCGCAGGGCAAGATCTCAGGCATTAAGGTCGGCGGAGTTTGGAGATTCGATAGAA
>JBFZAN010000010.1:0-8329 GCA_041309005.1 Candidatus Omnitrophota bacterium | reverse complement strand
AATAATCGAAGGCGCAAAAAATACAACGATGATTACATCCGCCGTACAGACCTAATTCAACATAAATAGGAAAAATCTTTTTACCTTCAATCCATTGGCTGACCCTAGCAACATGATACATGAGCTTATGGCTGTCTAGTCTAAAGCTATCCATTATGTGTTTTGATTAGGATTAGTACGCGTCTGGCGCAGCGTATTGATGAAATACGCCGGTAAGGATTGCTTTTTCTATGTTTTAAACCGAGAGTCTATTTCCTGCCTCCGCATGTAAGAAACTTGGCATGGAGCAATAAGGTCGAAGACAGACACATGGAACAAATATAAAAATAAATTTAATGCGCAGGGGGGGAGTTGAACCCCCACACCTTTCGGCACAAGCCCCTCATGCTTGCGTGTCTGCCATTCCACCACCCGCGCGTCACTTTTAAAGATTATTTTGCTGTTGTCGAAGAGGCTGATTGTTCCCGGGATTTAACTTCTGTCTGGATCTTTTCCTGCTCAGCTTTTCTTTCCTGTTTCTGCTCCTGCCAGTGGGACTTGGTTTTCTGCTTCTCCTGCACCCTGAAACTATGTAATTGGGCCTTTTTTTGTTCCTTGGTCAGGCTTGGGTCATTGGCAATCTTCTCAAAGAAGTCGATCAGATCGCCTTTTTCCGCGTCAGTGATTTTTTTATTATTAGCGAGTTTTTGTTTAAGAAAATCCGTGTTTTCCTGATGCTGTTTCTGCCTGAAGTCCTTTTTCTCCTGGTAGGCATTTTGCGAAAGTTCTTTCATCGCCGCCTGCTTTTCCTCGGGCGTTTTTCCTTGAAGGTTTTCGCGTAAACCACGGCGTTCTTGCTTTTGCTGTTCCATGAACGACTGCCTTTCCTGCCTCTGTTCCTGGCGAAACGCCCCCGCTTTTGACCCGCCTCTTTGACCTTGCGCAAATACCACAGTAAACGGAATTAGAATCGATACTCCGAGCACCAATCTGGCTACCGACATTTTTTTCATCTGCTTCTCCTTTTAACAGCTAAGAACTTACGCACTGTACTAATTATACAACAAATTCTGGAGTTAGCACTAAAATTTTATTAAAGGGCAAACTTGTTGTATGCGCTTCGTTCTGCCAGCGTTAAAAAATATGCAAACTCGCTCATATTTTATGATAAAATAAGCTTGGATACCAAGAATATGCGCGAGAACGAGACCCCCTTGCAAACCGCAGGCTACGATGAGCGAGCAAAAAAAAGTTTTTGTTGCCGATGACGACCCGACAGCCCTCTTTAGCCTAAAGGAATTGCTGAGCAAGTCCGGTTTTCTAGTAGAATCAACGGATTCTCCTGGCGAGGTCGTAGCCCGCGTCAATAATTTTAAACCCCATCTTATACTATTGGATTTAGTGATGCCCGGCCTTGACGGATTCACGGTCTGTGAAACCCTGCAAGGAGATAAAAAGACCCGCGGTATCCCTATTATCGCAATTTCCGGCCTCGCCGGTTACGCCGATATGGAACGGGCATATAACCTGGGGGTGGTGGCATATTTCACTAAACCGTACGACTTCCAGAAATTATTAAAAGAAATTAATAGCGCCATAGCGTATAAAGAGGCGCTACAGGAAGAACGTAACTTCATATCCGCCGTATTGGATACTGCGGGGGCTTTGATAGTAGTGCTTGACCGACAGGGCCGGATTGTGCGCTGGAACGCCGCCTGCGAACTGATAACAGGGTATGCCTTTCAAGAGATAGAAAATAAATGCCCTTGGGACATATTCCTAAAGCCGCAGGAAAAAGAAGAAGCCCGCGCAGCTTTTGAAAACTCGTATAGCGGGCAATTCCCGAGGAAAAGCGAAAATTGCTGGATCACCAAGAACGGCGCCTTAAGAACCATCGCCTGGTCGGATACCGCGCTTACGGACTCCGACGGTACAATAAAGAATATTGTGTCTACCGGCATCGATATTACGGAGCGTACTCTGGCGGAAGAAAGGCTGCAGGACGCGTATGATGAGCTTCGCCGGGCACAGATACAACTCGTGCAATCTGCCAAAATGGCTGCAATAGGCCGCATCGCCAACTGGGTGGCGCACGAGATCAAAAACCCTCTGGCAATCATTATCCAGGGCACAGACTATTTGAAATCGCAGGTTGCTTCTGAGCCCGCCCTGCGAGAGCCTGCGCAAAGGATAACCGATGCCGCCCTGAGGGCGGACAGGATAGTAAAAGACCTCTTGAATTTTTCTCGCCAGAGCACGTCTTCGCAGGAAGAAAAAGAGATCCCGCCAGTCATCGAAGAGAGCTTGTCGCTGGTAGAGCACCAGATGAGCTTAAGGAACGTGCAGATCCTCAGAGAATTCCCTTCCTATACACCAAAGGTCAAAATGGACGTAAACCAGATGAAGCAGGTCTTTATAAACATCCTGATCAACGCCGTAGAGGCAATGCCCGGAGGAGGCAAGATATCGATTGTCGTCGGGGAGACCAAAGAAGAAACTGGCCGCCGGAATCTAGAAATTGTTTTTTCCGACACGGGAGAAGGGATATTGGAAGAGAACATCCCAAAAGTCTTTGAGACTTTTTTTAGCACCAAAAAGAAAGAAGGAAGCGCGGGGCTGGGCCTACCCATCACCAAAGAGATCGTGGAAAAACACGGCGGCAGGATCATGATAGAGAGCAAAACAGGCAAAGGCACAAGCGTGCGTATCAAACTGCCCGTAGCAGAACCCCTGACCTAAAAAGGAGGCCGGATGGCAAAACATACAATATTGATCATCGACGACGAGGAGGATTTCTCTTATTTTGTGAAATTAAACCTTGAGAAAACCAAGGAATTCGAGGTTTTGACGGCTTCGGATCCAGAAAACGGGATCAATATAGCTAAAACTGCGCGGCCGGACCTTATACTTCTCGATATTATGATGCCTAAAATGGGAGGAGACGACGTAGCCTCGTATTTGCTTGATGACCCAAAGACAAAAGACATCCCGATAATATTCCTTACCGCGCTGGTGAGAAAGAATGAGGAGCAGGAAGGTGAGGGAGAAATCGGCGGCCGCACTTACATCTCCAAGCCCGTGACCGCTGCGGAATTAATTTCACGCATTAAAATGGCCCTCATCCCGGGCATCTGGTAAGCCTTTTTGACTGACAAAAGGCTTACTTTCCATAAAGGGCCTTTAACTGGTCTACTGTCGGATGGCCGGGATAAAATTCGCCCTGCGGCCCTACATAACCGTTGTCACGCCTTACTAACTTCACAGAGGTATAACTGCCGTTTGCATTGGGAACGTTGATTGTAATCGTCTCTTGGGGTAACGGTTCAGTGGCCACTACAGGAGGTGCCACTACCACGCCTGGAGTTATTACAGGCTGCGCCACAACGATGTAACCGGCAGGACAAGACCTGTAATACACATTGTCATAATAGTAGTACGGCGCTCCCGCCACAACGATGGTCCTGTAGCCGAACGGAAGTACCCTCACAATCGCCCCTATCGGAGGCGAAAACACGGAGAACTCAAGACCAAACCAGCCAGGCCGGTAAAACCTGCCGCCGCGATAATGATACCTGTGATGATCTACCATGACTACTTCATGATGCGACCTCCCCCTCCCCCTGCCCCTGGCAAAGGCGTTTGTCGCAGGCATAGCCATTACCGCAATAAGTCCTACTGTTAGCCAAAGCTTACCAACTGATGTTTTTTTAAACATTCTCCCCTCCTTTCGCTTTTCTTATATATTAGACAGCGTAAGAACAGAAAAAGTTTCAAAATAAAAAGCCCGGGCTTTTAGCCCGGGCTTGCGTAAGCAATAGAATCTGCTTAAACGCCCAAATTTGCTGCCCCGCATGGACTCGAACCATGATAGTCAGATCCAGAATCTGAAGTCCTACCGATTAGACGACAGGGCAAAATCCTGACAATGTTTATTTATTTGAAGAAGGGATATTTTCCTGAATGCGGTCTATTATATAGGGAACCGCTTCTTTTTCCGTGATATTGGTAAATTCTATACCCGTCCTGAAGTACGGTGTCTCGTTCTTTTTTACTTCCAGCGTATACTTAATCTTGCCTGTGCCCACAAGGGGCGTATCCCAATATTTATGTATCAGCACAAAGTTCGTCTCGGTGTTTACGGTTAGTTTTTCCTTCAGGTATACCCCGATACCCAACGGGCTTATATCGGCCAGGTCCCCGCTGATGCTTCGAAACGTCCCGTCTTTAGGCTTAAGGATCAGTTTGCCTTCACTGAGATAGCGGACATATTTTCTCTGTTCTTGCATATTGTTATGAGGGGCCCTTACATGCCCTGCATCGCATCGATGACTTTCTGGCTGACACCCTGCTGCCGCAAATAATCGATATCGCTTGCAGCGAGCGTAAATCGCGAGTTCGTAAGGCGGATCTTATCAATGATAACGCTCTCGTTAATACCCTGCCTTGAAAGGTCTATTATCTGCTGAACAGACATCTGGTTAGGGCTCGCTGTTTGGGCCTGTTGCGCTGTGGCCGGCTGAGTTGCCGGCTGGCCCGGCTTTTCTATCTTGCTTCCGACGATCGCGCCGGTAACCGCTCCTGCCGCAAGGCCGATGGCGGCACCTTCCCCTCCGTGGCGGCTCTGGTGTCCGATAATCCCGCCTGCTGCTGCTCCCAGGAGACCGCCGATGGCGGCTCCTTCGGCTGCCCTTGTCTTTGAGCCCTGGCACCCGGCATTCAGCAATACCAGACACGCGCATACGCCTGATAAAAATATTTTTCTCATGTGTGCTCCCTCCTCTTGAAACAATTATACCATAAAGCTTCGGGTTGAAAACCGATTTCGCAACATACACGCTATTGCGCCGAGATAGACTCGATAATATCTTCGATGCCCCTTTCCAGCTTTCTCTGTATGAAGCCCGGGATAGCTTCCTGCAGCCTTCTCTTGAAATCTGACTGCAGCCATTGGAAATTCATGCCGTGCAGGTTACCGGAAAGCCTGAAATCGAATTCCAATGCGCCCGAGTCTTCTCTTAGAAGTTTTAACAAAGGAGTAAACTTGGGAGACTGCTTGAGTAATTCACGGTTTAAAGAGAGCGCGATCCTGCTGTTTACCAAATCGTTCTGGCGGAGGCTGAAATAGCCGTGTAAATTTACATCCGGGGAGTCCAAAGCCATACCATAGAGGCTGGCACCTTCCGTATTGACCAGAAAGCGGGAGGATACGCGGCTAAAATCTATTTTTTTAAGCGAGGGGAGGTTGAACAAATCGGCGAGCCATTTAAAAAACTCGAAATTATACAGGTAGCCGTCATGGATCATCATCCCGCCGTCAAGGTATAGCCGCGGATAATTACTGAAATACATCGAGCTGGCCAGCCTGCCGTGGAGTTTGGAAAAATGGACCAGGAGGCCTTCGAGCCTGTGGGCGCTGACGTTCCTGACCCTGATAACGGAAAGTATCCTGACGGGCGACTGAGTAATATCGATCCTGCTTTGCCCCTCCAGAAAACCGTCGTATATTCGGGAATTGAATTTAATGAATTTCAAGTGTTCATTTTTAATGCTCGCTACGCCGTTAGCCTGCTCCAGGAGTATCCTGTATTCGTTACTGCTTGTCTGAAAGAATCCGCTGACCTCGCCTATGCGAAACTTAAGGCGCGGGTATTCATCGAAATAAAAAATAAGCTCTTTTAGCCCCACCTCCATCTTTTGTACCGGAATGCCGTCTTTTTTCTTGCTGACCAGGTCAAGGTTCAGCGAAGCATTGCCGTTGAAGGTGCGGTTTTTAAGGGCTCCCTTCAGCTCAACACGGAGTTTATTGGTATTTTCCGCAGGTGCTCCTTCGGCGCTACCGAAGCTGGAAGCGCATGACAGCTCCAGGGAAACAGGGTCCGTAAGCACAATACTGCCCTTCAAGCTGACAGGGGTGTTATTCAAGGAAAAGGTAAGACGATCGATCTGTATACCGGGGAATGCCACGGTAAGCCTGCAATTAATATCCAGAAGGTAGAGGCTCTTGCGCGACAGACCCACCACCTCGCGAGAAACAGGCTCCTGTCTGAACATCGAACTGATTTTTGTGAACAACCCCACTGCTGGCTGGGGACGGAAGCGTTCTTCAAAAGCCGTATTGATAAAGGCAAAGCCCTTTAGTCCGACGGTATTTCCGTCGAACTCTCCCCATAATTTAGAATAAAGATTCTCTTTCATGCATTCAAGGCTTCCCAGAGAAAACCCGTCTTTACGCAGTACACCATTGAAATTGCACTGTAAGGGCGCGCCTTTCATAAGCCTTCTCGGCGCGGCTTGAGCCTTTGAATACAGGTCCCTGCTCAATGAAGCAAATCCCCAGACTGCGTCGCGCCTGATCCCCAGCATCGCGTTCACGTTTACATAATCTGGCTTCGCATCGTCCTGCGCCAGGTCCAACGCCGTTTCTCTCACGGATAATCTAAAATCCTGTTCGGGCAGATTGCGTATAAATTCCATTATCTGTTCGAAGTTGTTGCGCAGGAAATTATAAAATTCGAAGTAATTCATGCGTGGCCTGTAAAGGCTCATGCTCGATATAAGCACCGCCCTTTTTAGAATAAGGGCTTTAAGCGAGCATCTTGCCCAGACCGCAGGTACTACGATGGCTTCCTTACTGACGGGAGCACCCGCGCCTGCGACCGAAACATCCCTTAAGACGATGTAATTGGGAGGTACGTAGAACATAGCTGCGATGGATATCTTTTGGGAGAAATAACTGTTTGCCGAAAGGATAACGGATTTTTTCGAAACACTAAAGACTATATTGAGGGCGACTGTGGCAATACTAACGGCGAGGGCGCATACGGTAAACGCCGTGACGCTGAGTTTAATAAGATATTTGCGCAAAGAGCTCCCCATCTACGTAAAACTCTATCTTATCAATATAATACAGCGCTCTATATTTTCTTGACAGGGGCGAGAGGTATTTATATTCTTTGAAGTTGCGGAACAGGAAACTGTGTTGGCGCAGGGTCACTATTTCATTCTTTAACTTTTGGGCTAGCGCCTCCTCTCCTGCCCTCTCGGCGATCTTCAAGAGATAGGCAAGCGCGAAAAGCCTTCCCTCGGAATCAGGATATCCTTCCAGCAGGCTGGTGAGCATCTGCGCAGCGTCGCGATAATCGGCAGCCCGGAAATAATATTCTCCCATCGCAAATAATGCGCGCTCTTCGTATTTGGAATGAGGGTATTCGGTTAAGAGGGAGCGGAAATGCATGAACGCCGCATCGATTTGTCCGCTTCCGGCAGCTTCAGCTGCTAACGCGTGTAACCGTTCCTCGCTTTGAGCGTGCGCGGCGGCAAAGGTAAAGAAAAAAAGAAGCACTGCCGCACTCGCTATCCGGACATTCATAACTTTTGCCAACATGAACTCCTTTTTCTCCGGCTTATTCGTTTATTGTACTGCAAATTATCACGCCGCACAACCAGATTACTCTCATTTTCGTGAGGCTTATTTTTTCTGAAGACCGTCATTTATCTCTGCGAGCTTCCTCCAGATCCTATCGAGGCTTTTGATCAACCGGCGTATATTGAACGACGCGTCAAAGGTAAACACAATAATGAAAAGAAACGCCATGCTCACCACAATATCAGAGAACATCTTGGCCCTCCCGGTTTAAACTTCTTCTTAGAGTATTATATCACTGAAATTCAAAATGTAAAATTCGTTAGGCAGATTAACTGCGGGAGGGGCGCAATAATTCGCCGGCTTAGCAAGCCTAAAAGCGCCCGCGCGACAGCGACTCGTATTTCGCGATATAGCGCTGGGTTGCTTTCGGCAAATCTTCCGAGGCGGCGCCGTTCTTATACCATTGGGCTACGTTGCCGATACCCCAGTTGTACGCTGCCAGGAGCGTGGTAAAAGAGACGGGTATTTTGTACGCATTCAAAAGCTGGTGTAGTCTTTTAAAGTACCAGGAAGCGATCTTTTCGTTAAGCAGGGGGTCGAATAAATCAGCCGGAGCGTATTGGGCGTGATTCATCTCATTGAAATCGCGCAGGCAAATTTCCGATATTTGATAAAGACCGTAGCATCTTGTCCTGGAGTTAAACGCAAGGGGGTTACCGTCAGATTCGATGGTCTTTATCGCCGATAGGTTAATCGCCAGTTCCGCGTACGCACAGGAGAATAAAAATAAAACCAGTGTTACCGCGAAAACAGCCGGCACCACAACGCTTTTTTTCATCCCGTCTCCACATCAAAGCGCCGGGGCCAGGAAATAAAAAAACCCTAAAAGGCATTGTTTAGGGTTTCAAAGGGTTTTCCTCTTTGGCAACTCCGCTGTCCCGTGAGGGGACCGGTGGTTTTGCGCCCCAGCATTGCTGCTAGTTT
>JBFZAN010000009.1:0-27092 GCA_041309005.1 Candidatus Omnitrophota bacterium | reverse complement strand
TCATCAATGAGGCGCACCGCCATTTCCTGCTGCGCGACGCCATCCACCTCAATAAACGTCACACGGTCTGACGGTCCCGAGCACGTAAAAGTAATATGATAGAAGGTCTCCCGGTACCGGTAATGCAGCTTCCAGGAGGGCCAACCCGGAAGGCACGGCTCGAAATAGATCCTGTCAACTTTCAACCGGATCCCCAGCAAATACTTCACGATAAGCTGATACATCCAACCCGCGGATCCGGTGTACCAGGTCCATCCCCCGCGGCCGGCGAGGCCGGCAGAGGTATACACATCTGCGGCCATCACGAACGGCTCCACTTTGTAAACGGCGCACTTATCCGCAGTATCCGAATGATGCACCGGGTTGATCATATCGAACAATTCCCAGGCCCGTTTTTTATCCCCCAATACCGCGAACGCTATCGCCGCCCAAACCGCAGCGTGAGTGTACTGCCCCCCGTTCTCCCTCACGCCGGGAACATAGCCTTTGATGTATCCCGGGTTAGGGAACGCCTTATTAAAAGGAGGATCGAACAATCTCACGAGCGCGTGTTCCCTGTCGACAAGCTGCCGGTCCACCTGGTCCATGGCCTTTCGGGCCCGTTCCTCCTGAGCCGCGCCTGAAAGGACCGCCCAGGATTGCGGGATCGAATCTATCCGGCATTCGCTATTCAGGGAAGAACCCAAAGGATCCCCATTGTCAAAATAGGCCCGGCGATACCACTGGCCGTCCCAGCCATGCTTTTCAATATTCCTGGCGAGCTTCTCTGCCTCCTCACCACAGGATTCCGAAAAAGCCGTATCCTCATGCTGAGCTGCCAAAGCCGCCATCGACTTAAGGACATCGAAGAGAAAGAAAGCAAGCCAGACGCTTTCGCCTTTTCCTTCGCGCCCGACCAGATTCATCCCGTCATTCCAGTCCCCGCTTCCCATAAGAGGAAGGCCATGGACGCCGAACCGCAATCCTCTTTTCACGCTTAACACACAATGCTCGTAAAGTGTCGCCGTACGCGCGGAAACTCTCGGCGTATCGTAGTAAGATTCTTCTTGCTGCTTGACCGGGGGCCCTTCCAGGAACCCGACCGTTTCATCAAGGATCCCTGTATCCCCGATCTTTTCGACGTACAGACAAGTTACCAGCGGTAGCCACAAATAATCATCCGAACACTGGCTACGGACCCCTCGGCCGGAGGGCGGATGCCACCAGTGCTGCACATCCCCCTCCACAAACTGGCGCGCGGCAAAGCTCAGTAATTGCTCCCGGATCATTTCCGGTTTCGAATGCAGGAGCGCCAGCACATCCTGGAGTTGGTCCCGGAAGCCGAAAGCCCCGCCGGATTGATAAAAACCGCTTCGCCCCATGAGACGGCAGCTTATGACCTGATATTGCAGCCAGCCGTTGACGAGAAAATTGATCGAGGCATCGGGCGTTTCCACATACACAACACCCAGGATCCGTTTCCAGTATTCCCAGACCTTTTCAAGTTCCTGACGCGCCGCCTCGACACCGCCAAAACGCCTGACGAGGTCCCGCGCCTCATCCATTGTTCTCCCGGAGCCAAACGTAAAAACGACCTCTTTCTGCTGGCCGTCCTCGAGCTCAAACTTGACCTGCGTGGCAACGCACGGATCAATCCCCGCGCCCACTTTTCCGGAAAGCCTGTCCCTTCGCATCGCGGAAGGCGATTGCATAGTGCCGTTCCTTCCGATAAATTCGATCCGGTCCCCGGTCACGAATCGCGTCGGTTCGCTCACATCCGAGAAAACAACCCGGTCCGGGAATTCCTTGTTATAAGGATTACGGGCAAGCAAAGCGCCGCTTTTGGGATCGATCTCGGTAAGGATATGCATGTGGTATTTATCCCGGGAAGACCCCATGACCAGCTCATAGTACGACGTTACGGACAGGCGCCTGCGGCGGCCGGAAATATTCCTGATCTTCAAAGCCGAAAATTTGACTCGGTCCTCCAGGGAAACGAATACCGTCAACTCCGAAACTATCCCGTTTTCGATATGCTCAAAAACGCTGTACCCGAATCCATGGCGCGAGATGTAACCGGTCTCACCCCTGGCGGGTAGCGGGGTCGGAGACCAAAATCTCCCGCTCTCCTCATCGCGAATATAGAGCGCCTCTCCCGAGGCATCCGTTACAGGATCGTTCTTCCAGGTCGTTAAACGAAATTCGTGCGCGTTCTCGCTCCAGGTAGAGGCGCTGCCGCTTTCGGAAACCACCGTGCCGAAATGCCGGTTCGCTAACACATTGACCCACGGAGCGGGAGTGGTCTTCGAGCGCGAGGTCATGATCACGTATTCCCGCCCGTCCCCGGTAAACCCTCCCCGGCCATTAAAGTAAACCAGGTTAGAGCGCTCTGCGGGATCCGGGGGCCCTTCTTCCGGATCATCTCTTCTGGTGGGAACAAATGGAAGAAAATACACCTTGGGCTGTGTCATATCTGCCAACTGCTCCGCCAGCGTACCCCCGCGATCAGAAATAATGATCCGCGCGACCGTTTGCATGAGGATCCGGTCCTCATCCGACATCTGATCGGCGCGCCTTAAAAAAATACCTCCATTCCGGCCCGCTTGTTCCTTGGCATTGGCAACGATCAACCCGCTGATCCTCTCCCCCAGGCTATCGCGATAAATAGAGCTATCTTCATTCCATATGAGAAGATCGACCGCCAGGCCTTTCATCTGCCAATAGGCATGGGCCTGCACCATCTGCACGACGAGATCGATATTGTCCTGATTTTCGATGCGAACGAGAACAATCGGGAGGTCCCCCGAAATACTGTATCCCCAAAGATCGGGCTGGCCCCGGTTATTCCGCCGCAGAATACTCGCGTTCGCCCGCCAGGCAGGATTGGCGTACAAAATAGCGCTGGCCAGGCGGCCGTAGAGCTGAGCGGCCGCCTCCGTCGCATTTATCTGTTGCAAGGCAACCTGCCCATGGGTCCACGCCAAATTAAAAACGCGATCGGCCAGATTCCGGTCCCTGTATTTTTCCATGAGCGCCCGCGCGGCTTCCTGGCTCTCGCATATTCCGGTTACATAATCGATCACGGCCGATTCATCCGGCTCCAGTTCGATGCGGCTGCGTATGGAAACGATTGGGTCGAGTACGGAACCCTCGCTGTCCGAAAGACGGCCGCTCTTCATCATCGCCGCGGGATCAGCCATCGTGCGGCCCCGCCCGATGAATTTGTCGCGGTCAGTTTCATAGGACGCGCCCTCGACCGCATTCCCGTGAACGGCCATCAAATGCAGCATCCAGGGAAACGCTTCTTTGTCGGAGCGCGGCCGCCTCCGGCAAAGGATCGCCTGATGGGACCTGATAATTTCGGTCTGGACGAACAGATTACTAAATGTCCGGTGGGCCCGGTCGCTTGCCGGATCATTCAGAACGACTTCCGCGTAACTGGTAATTTCTATGATACGCCTGTTGCGGGACTGGTTGGTGATCGTCACCCGGCGAAGCTCGATATCGTCTTCCGGAGAGACCGCGATCTCGGTATGCGTCTCGATCTGATAGTCCCTGCGCTTAAACTCCACCCACGCCTGGGAAAACAAGGCTTCATAGTGCTTAGGGTTCTTTTGTGCCGGCTGATACGCCGAAGACCAGAACTGGCCGGACTCCGCGTCCTTAAGATAAATGAATGTCCCGTCATTATCCAAAGCCGAATCCTCGCGCCAGCGCGTCACGGCGATATTTTGCCAGCGGCTGTACCCGCCTCCGGCGTTCGTGACCATTACATGGTAGCGGCCGTTGGAGAGCGGATGGACCTCAGGCACCGGAGTTTGAGGGGTTGTGAACACCCTCAAAAGGGTCTCCCTGTCCCCGAATTTTCTAAGCATTCCGGTTACTTCAAAATCGTAGAGGAAAGGCTCGATGGCGGGGACCCGCTCCTGAAGAAGAAGTTCGGCGGATTTAAACATCGGCTCGGCAAGAAAACGTCTTTGCATAGGCCGGCCCAGAAGCACACCGGCCAGAGATAACAAACTCATACCCTGATGATGCGCCATGAAGGATTTAACGATCGCTTTGGTTTCACCCGGAGCAAGGCGCGCGGGCGTGTAATCGATCGCTTCGTAGAAACCATAGACCCCTGCGGCCCCTTCACCGAATAAGCGCTCGAGATTTTCGCAAGCCTTCTCCGGCTCCACCATCAAAGCCAGCATCGAAGCATAGGGAGCCACGACTAGATCCTCGGCGAGGCCCCGCTTGAAACCCATGTCCGGAATTCCGAACGACTGATACTGATACACCTTGTTCGCGTCGACCTTATTGTAACCGGACTCTGATATCCCCCAGGGAATATTGTTCTCGGCCGCATAGCGGATCTGGCCGCTGACCGCGGCCTTGCAGGTCTCATCCAGCAGGCTCCCCGCATACGTCGGCATCACCAAAAGCGGCATGAGATACTCAAACATCGACCCGCCCCAGGAAACCAGGACAGGATCTCCTTCGGATTTTGCAATCATCCTGCCGAGCTTGAACCAATGGTCCTGGGGCATTCTCCCCTGGGCGATGGCGACAAAACTGCAAAACCTGGCCTCGGAGGCCAGAAGGTCATAACAGCCCCGCTCCATCTTGTGCTCCCCGACATTGTATCCGATGGAAAGAAGATGTGTGTTTTTGTCATATAGGAATTCATATTCTATTCCGGAGATTTCGTTACAGCGCAGCACGATATAATCGATGGCTTTGATCCTTTCGGTGGAGCGTGTCCCGGCATCCTTGATCGTGTCGCGAAGTTTCAAAAACCATTCGTGGGCCTTTTTCGACTCATCATCTATGACGGCCATGGCCCTGATGATCTCTTCGATAAGCGGGACCAGCTTCTGCTCAAGCCTCGCTACTTCCCCAAGCACGGGGATCTCGTCCAAATACCGCAAAGCCTCCCTAAGCTGAAGGAGCCGTTGTTGCTGCTGTTCATCCCCCCCGTCCCACATCCCCGGTATTTCTGGCGCAAGCAAGATCCAGGGAGCGATAAAAGACATATCCTCCAGAAAATCGTAATACTGCCGCTCGAAGGCGCGGGCCCATTTTTTGCTTTGCTCATAGTGCTTATGGTCCAAACCTGTCAGGACCTTTGCGATATCCGTGGAAAGCTGGCGTAAAAACGTATAGATCTCCGAAAGACGCGCGGGGGACAACGTGCATTTTTCCTGAAATTGCCCGATCTTTTCGGGAAATTGCGCAAGGGATCCGGCGACATCGCCCTTGCAGCTTTTCTCAAGCTCGGCCACACTTTGACACAGTATCTCCAGGGTATCTCTAAGCCCGTCAAATATCTTCGCGGAGACGATCTTCTGGGAGTTCAATTCCGTAAGCCCCGAGCGCAGGACCAGCAAATGGCCGGCCAAGTTCCCGCTATCCACCGATGAGATATACAAAGGCGTCAGGGGCTTAAGGGTCTCCGTGTCGTACCAGTTGTAAAAATGCCCCCTGAACCTTTCCATAAGATTCATCGTGTCAAATGTTTTTTCTATCCTGTTAAACATCATCCCCATGGAAATATATCCGAAATCATAGGCGGTCAAATTTGCAAGAAGCGACAGGCCGATATTCGTTGGCGAAGTCCTGTGGGCCAGAACGCTGACAGGCTCTTCCTGAAAATTGTCCGGCGGCAGCCAGTGGTCCTTCTCGGTAACAAAATTCTCGAAGAACGCCCAGGTCATCCGGGCAAGCCTCCTTAAGAAAAGTATCTGCGCCCTGGAAAGCATGATCTTCCTGGGAGAAGAAGGCCGGCTGATCATAAAAGCCGCCGCGGGAGAGACGAACCACAGGCTTAAAAAGATCAAAGTCAATCCGTCGAAGCGCGAGAATAGCCTCAAGAAAAAGGCCGTTAGCAAAACGGCGGCAACGGGCGCACACCACATGCTTTTGTAGTAGCCTGAAATATGGGTCGAGGAGGAGGCTTCCGATTCAAGGGGAGTATTCCAATTCAACAAACGTTTCCTTGACACGAACATTCTCCACAACGTCCGCGCGATCGCGTCCAGGCAATAAAAAGCTTCGTGCAGCAAAAAAACAAACGAGAAGAAAAACCGGAGCGTGTTCTGCTCAAGCGAGGATAACACCAATCCAAAATGGGTCTTGAAGGTCAAGTGCTCCGATTTCCTCACCGCCTCCGCCAAAGACATCGGCACAAGGGGAAAACCAAGCAGGGCGATGACGAAAGCCGACCATATCCAGGAGGGCTGATACAACATCCAGCCTGATAAAAGCAGTATAATTGTCGATACAGGAACGAGGCTGCGCCTCAAGTTATCGGCGATCTTCCATTGGGACAGCAAAGAGATTGGGTTTTTGACTTTTGAGCCGTTGGGCCCGGGTACCGAAGAGAACAGCCAGGGGGCGATCTGCCAGTCCCCGCAGACCCAGCGGTGCCTGCGCCTTGAGTCATTAAGATACCCCGAAGGATACCCCTCGTAGAACTGGACATCGGTCACAAGCCCTGACCTGGCGTAACAACCCTCCAAAAGATCATGGCTCAGTATACAATTTTCCGGAAAACGGCCTTCCGTGGACCGTTCGAAGGCAGCCACATCATAAAGCCCTTTCCCGATAAAAGACCCTTCGAAGAAAAAATCCTGGTACACATCGGAGACCGCTTTGGTATAAGGATCGATCCCGGTATCGCCTCCGAAAATCTTCACGAACAAGGAGGGATTTTCTCCCGGATAGCTGGATTCGACCCTGGGCTGAAGGATCCCGTACCCGGAAATAACACGTTGTTTTTTTTCATCATAGACCGGCCGGTTAAGGGGGTGCGCGATGGCCCCCACCAGTTCCCGGGCCGCGTTGCGGGACATCCGGGTATCCGCATCCAGCGTAATGACATATTTGACCTCGCGAAGCCTCTGGAGATTGCCGATGATCACGCTGAAGCGGCCCTCGCCTTTTCCGCGAAGTAACGCGTTCAAATCACCCAGCTTACCCCGCTTGCGTTCGTATCCCATCCACACCTTTTCTCTTTCATTCCATAGGCGGGGCCTGTGAAAAAGAGAAAAAACCTGATCTTTCTGCCGCCGGTATTTGTAATTCAACTGCTCGATCCCGTTTATGACCTGCGCCAGAAGCGCCTCATCCTCGAGCATCGTCTCCTGCTGCGCGTCGCAAAAATCCGTCAAGAGCGCGAAATCCGTATTCGCGTCAATATTCGCTAAATACCGGACCTCCAATCCTTCCAGAAGCGAGTCGATTGTCCGCGCGTCTGTGATCATACAGGGGACCACGGCCAGCGTATGGGCATAGGCGGGAATTCCTTCTGAAAAGTCCATCCGGAAAAGGTTTTGGGGCCGCACGAGCATCATGGAAAACCAATTCACCAGCGAGACTGCCGTCTGGCTTGACGTAAGCATAAGCGATGCCCCGAATAAAACAAACCACGGCCAACTCAAGATCCCCGCCGGCCGCATCCAATACAAAACGCCGATGGTAAGGACAAGGGTCACAAAAACAATAGAACCGAAAAACAAAAAAGACGACCAAAAGGTTTTTTTTGCCTGCAGATGCTGGCGCAGCGGCACACGCAGCCCCAATTCGCGGCAAAGAAACGCCAATCCCCGGTCAAAAAGGTAAAAACCTACATGCGCCGTGACGTGGCCCGGGCCTTTTTCCGTTTTCGCTTTCTTCGCCAGACGGATGGCGCGCGCCGCAACCTCTTCCTCTGCGATCTTGCTTCTCAAGGAAAGTTTCTCGATGACATGCCGGTAGCAGTCGCGGGTGGCGAAAGACATCCGGGTATAATCCCCCGAGGGGTCCTGGCCTAAAACTTTTTCCAAAAAGCTCAGGGCTTCGACAAAATCATGCCAATCGGTGCCCCCCAGAAGACGCAGGCTCCCGATCGTATTCGCGATCGAAACCTGATCAGCCGCCTGTTTCTGGCCGGTCGCCCGGATCATCCTGTCAAGGGTCTCCCCTCGCTCCGAAAGCTTCTTTTCCAGCCAGGTAAAAGGAAGATTGAGCGCCTGGCTCTGGCTATGCAAACGCCGGGTGAATTCCGCCACAAAAACATCGGAAAGCGGAGGGTTGCTCCTGGACATCGCCGCTATTTCAAAGATCACCCCATCGGAATCTTTGGCCGAGACTTCCAGGATCCGCGTAGCCCAATAATTCGCCTTATCTCTTTCTGTTTGCGCTACGATCAACCGGGAGGAGACGCGCCTTAAGTTCTCAATAAGCGCGAGCCTTAACATGATAGGAATAGCCCAGAGTTCGCCAAGCTTCAAGTGGCTGACGCTTTGATAGGCAGTGACAAACTCCGTAAGCCCCTGATTATCCAGCCGTCCGTCGCCGTGAGAAACAAGTTCCATGGCAAGCTCATACACGCGCGGATAACCGACAAGCGGCCCCGCAGCGAGGTGGGGTAATTCGCGGATGTAATTTTCCGGAAGGTATTTCTGGGCGAGCCTTATCTGCTCTTCAATAAGGTAATAGTTATCAAGAAGCCATTCTCCGGCCGGGGAGATCTTTCGTTTTGATTTACCGGTCTCATTAAGGAGTTCATGGGCCTCGGCAAGGACCTTTTCATTCTTCTTCAGCCGCAGCAAAAGCCTGTTGCGCCCCTTTTTGTAGCTGACCAGGTGGCCATGGGCCAGGCTTTTCGCGTGCGCCTTGAACTGCTCAATGCTAAAAAGCTCGGCGCGCAGAGGCTGTTCCTCGGCAATCCTGTTCCAAGCCAGAAAGTCGCCAAGGCGCATTTTAAAAGGCAGCATATAGTCTTGAAGAGGCTTCTGAGGCAAAGCGGGCTCCTGCTACTTTTCCGTAAGCGAGACGTTCGAACGATAAAACTTTTTAAATGACGGGCCCTTCAAAGGCTATTATACACCTCAAAACCAAGTTTCTGCTATACAAAATCTTCATACTGATCTT
This sequence comes from Candidatus Omnitrophota bacterium, assembly GCA_041309005.1. Classification (GTDB taxonomy): domain Bacteria; phylum Omnitrophota; class Gorgyraeia; order Gygaellales; family Profunditerraquicolaceae; genus PPR-0468. The sequence continues at coordinate 18,212 of JBFZAN010000009.1, read as the reverse complement.
ATATACTGGCCCCTCACTCCTGCGAAAATCGCCAGAATACACCCCGCGCTAAGCGGCATTGCGCGGGTGTACTGCCTTCTGCAGCAAGAAGGCCTATAATCGCTATTGCGATCATAGGCCTTGAACTCTCCAGTACCGCGAGGAGAACAATATTGCCAGGGCTCCTCTTGGGTCGATATTCCTACTTAATCTTTTCCCGCACCAGTGCTACGATTAATAGTCGATAACATAAAAAGCGCCGCTAAAGCCACGGCGAGCAATAAATATTTCTTAAGATTTTCCATAAACAAACCACCCCTGTGTCCTTGCGCAAACTTTAACCAGCATCAGCATGACCGGCACCTCAATCAAAACGCCCACGACTGTTGCCAATGAGGCTCCCGAAGATAATCCGAATAGGATTGTCGAGGTAGCAATAGCCACTTCAAAATGGTTGCTCGCCCCGACCAATGCAGACGGAGCCGCATCGCGATAAGGTAACTTCAGCCATTTAGCCAGTGCGTAAGAAATAGCAAAAATTAAACATGTCTGGATAAAAAGCGGTATCGCTATTAAGAAAATCACCTGTGGCTGGTTGATGATCAACTCGCCTTTAAACGAAAACAGTAAAACAAGCGTGAGTAATAGAGCGCATATGGAAACCGGCGTCAGGTAATGCAAGAACTTCTCTTCAAACCATTTAAATCCTTTCTTAGCGATCAACCGCTTCCTCGAGTAATATCCCAGCAATAACGGTAACCCAACATAGATCACCACAGACAATACGATAGTCTGCCAGGGGATAGGCATTTTATTCACGCCCAGCAGCCACCCGCCCAGTGGCGCATACAGAAACAGCATTGTGAGGGAATTGATAGCAACCATGACAAGAGTATGGCCATCGTTGCCCTTGGCAAGATGTCCCCAAATGAGAACCATGGCCGTGCAAGGTGCAATACCCAGCAGAATACACCCGGCGATGTAAGACCTGAACAATTCAACCTGCGCCCCGCCCTTCACGATCTCCATTCCCGGAAGCCACCCTTTAAACAATACCCCGAGAAATAACCATGCGATCGCGAGCATCGTAAACGGTTTTATGCACCAATTCACGACCAGTGTAAGAATAACCGGTTTCGGAGTCTTCCCCGCTTTTATAACCTCAGCGAAGTCAATCTTGACCATGATCGGATACATCATGAAAAAGAGGCAGATTGCGATAGGAATAGATACTTGATGAATCGAAATCTGATCAAGAGCGATGGCCACCTGCGGGAATACCTTACCAAGCGCTATTCCGAGCGCGATACAAAGCAAAACCCAACCGGTAAGATATTTCTCAAAAAAGCTTAATTTGCGCTCCTCGTGAATGATATGCTCCATTTTCTCTAACCTCAGAATAACCGCAGAATATAAATCCCAGTGTAATAAAGGCCAACGAGAATAAAAATCACCCCGGTGACCCTGCGGGTGTAAAATTCCAGCTTCGTAATTTTATTAAACCAATGGCTTATGGAAGTCACCCCCAGCGCGATTGCCACCGCGAAGAGCAATACAGGAAGCCCTGTCCCTACCCCATACATAAAAGGCAACAAGGTCCCGGCTTTGCTATTAAGCGCCAAAGGAATAAGGCTTCCGAAGAATAAGGCCGCTGAGACCGGGCAGAACGCCAAGGCAAAGATCAGCCCCAGGAGAAACGCTCCCGGAGCCCCTGCCTCGGCGAGTTTATTATGGTGTTTTTGCGACAGCCCGATACCCGGCAAGCGCAAAGTAATTACCTCTAACAAAATGAGCCCGGTGATGATCAAAAGAGGCCCTAATGCTTTGCCCGCGTATTTCTGCAAGAACTGCGCAACCTGGGGAACGCTCAAGAGCGAGCTTATAATGATCCATCCCAATGCCGCGTAAGAGATCATCCTCCCGAGAGTATACGCAAGGCCCGAAAGAAACACTAATGCCGGATGCGCTATTTTCTTTGAAAGAAACGACACGGCCGCAATATTCGTCGCCAAAGGGCAAGGGCTGATCGAAGTCAATATCCCCAGCCATAAAGCAGAACCGAAAGCGATTAAGATCTCCATTATTTTACATCCTTAAGCAGCTCAGCCACCTCGCCCGTGACATACTCAATAAACTTTTCTTTATTGCCGGCGAGTCGCCAAATCTTATCAAGGTTCTTATGCTTGATCTCCTTACCGTCTTTCACCAACGAGAGAATGAGCGATTTTGTATAAAGCTGATAATCATCCACAAAATGCTCATTACCCTTGTCCTCCACGTTAACCGCCTTAAACTCTAAGCTGCCGGAAGCAAGCGCATCCTTGAAATTACTCTCGATAGCTTGCCGCGAATAGTTCTCTATCATAGTGCAAGAATAACAGCGAAACGTGCCGTGAAAATAATAGACTATAACCTCGGCTGTCGGTTTATTTTCAGCAGCAAAGGCTTCGAAATTTAGACTAATTACCGCAACAGCCGCCAGAATTACGAGAAATAGTTTCTTCAATTTTTTCCTCCTATCTTGAAAGGATCTTCTTAATTTCATCCTTGCTTAAAACTTTTCCTGCCGAAATTACTGTGCCGTCTACCGCTAACGCAGGCGTCATCATCACGCCATATCCGGTGATCTTGTCAATATCCGTCACCTTGTCGATCTCCGCTTGAATATTCAACTCTTTAGCCGCCGCTTCAGCATTAGCGGTAAGCTGTTTACACTTCGGGCAACCGACACCTAATATCTCAATTTTCATTTTGAGCCTCCGTTATTTTTTAACCGCCGCGACTTTAATACTTACTATCGCGTCTTGCGCGGCCCCAAGATTATCAAACATAGCATCAACTGGATAGCTGGACTCGCTTATGATGCTGATACCTTGAAATCCTGCCTGCTCAATAATACGCAGATATTCATCTTTCTTAATTGCTCCGGCAAGGCATCCCACATACGCCTCAACAGAATCCTTGATTTCTTGCGGCAGATCTTTTGCCAACACCAAATCCGAGACCATCAGCCGGCCTCCCGCCTTCAAGACCCTATACGCCTCTTTAAATACCGCCTCTTTATCCGGCGAAAGGTTAATAACGCAATTTGAAATGATCACATCTATTGAATTGTCCTCTACCGGCAGCTTTTCGATTTCCCCCAAACGAAATTCCACATTGGCATAGTTGCCCTTCTTGGCATTTTCCTTCGCTTTAGCGACCATCTCCGGGGTCATGTCAACGCCAATGACCCTGCCGGTTTTTCCGACACGCTGAGCCGACAAAAATGCGTCGAACCCAGCGCCGCTTCCTAAATCGAGAACAACGTCGCCTTCCTTTAGTGAAGCAAGGGCAACCGGATTCCCGCATCCAAACCCTAAGTTTGCGCCTTCCGGAACAGCGTTCAGTTCTGAATCGCTGTAGCCCACTTTTTTGCTGATATCTTCCGCCTGCGTTATACCGCCACAACAAGAGCTTGAAGAACAGCATGAATTTTTCTGCGACAACGCTTTTGCGTAACCGTCTCTAACGGCCTCTTTGATTTTATCCGCCTCGTTTCTCATTTAACTATCGCTCCAAAGATCATCCCGCTTATGGTGGCCATGACAACGACAAGCGCCACATATACGCCTGTTTTCTTAGTACCGATAATCCCTCGAATAACCAGCATACTCGGCAGACTCAAAGCTGGTCCCGCCAAAAGAAGCGCCAAGGCAGGCCCCTTACCCATGCCGGAGCCAATAAGGCCCTGCAAAATAGGCACCTCGGTAAGCGTGGCAAAATACATAAAGGCCGCCACGATTGATGAAAAGAAGTTCGCCCGCAAAGAATTGCCTCCGACCAGCATCTCAACGAATCTCGCAGGGATAACTCCTTCATGCCCAACCCTGCCCAATAAAAATCCTGAAACCAAAACTCCACCCAAAAGAAGCGGCAATATCTGAAGCGCAAAACCCCATGTCGCCCCAGTCCACTCTTTTAATTCATCCTTCTTAAACCAGCTAAAGAGAGAATATACCAACACTATTAAAAAGAATCCCGTAATCCACCATTTAGAAACATAAATCAGGCTCCAAATCCCGGCGTCGCCTTCCAAAGGCTTCCCCCAATTTACAAAAACCAGCACAGCGACCATAGAGAAGAAGTAAATAATGTCTTTCCATAACGGACGGGCTACTTTAACCTCACCAAATTGAAGATCACCGTTGGCATGGCGGGCACGTTCTTCTTTCAGAAAGATCAAATGCATGAGCAATCCAATAACAACACTAAAGACAACCGCGCCTATGGCGCGAGCTAATCCTAGCTGCCAGCCAAGGATCCTCGCGGTAAGGATAATCGCCAAAACATTTATTGCTGGACCCGAATATAGGAAAGCAGTCGCAGGGCCAAGCCCTGCTCCTCTCTTATAAATCCCCGAAAATAAAGGTAAGACGGTACAGGAACAGACTGCCAAAATTGCGCCGGATACAGAGGCGACACTATAAGAAAGGAATTTATTCGCCTTTGCTCCAAAATACTTCATGACGGAAGCCTGACTCACAAAGACTGAAATAGCGCCTGCGATAAAAAACGCCGGCACAAGACACAGCAATACATGTTCCCTGGCGTACCATTTAACAAGCGCAAGAGCCTCAAAAATAGCGTTGCTAAACCGCAGGTTCTCAACCGGCAGATAGAAACAACCCAGGAATATAGCTACGATAAAAAGAAACTTTTTCCATTCTTTCATTGCTTACTCCTTCCCCCAACCTTACAACAACCACCTTCTATTCTGATCGCTTTAATATTGACTAAACCATCTGCGATCTTATTTTGGGCAGAAGTTAAAATCCGGGAAAATGTAGGCCGCGAAATCTTCATTAGCTTTGCCGCGTCGATTTGTTTTAACCCTTCAAGACAAGCCAAGCGCACGGCTTCAAACTCATCGAGAGACAAATAAACCCCCTCGCACCTGCTTAAGGGCTTACATTGCGGCTTAAAACAACGTTCACCCGGAACGCATTTTATCCACCTGGTCTTCTTTGGCCTCACAAATACCCCTTTGTTATTATGAACAGGTGTTCATAATAAGCTTAACACATCTTATTAGCATGTCAATAGTTTTTTTGTTAAAACGAGTTTAATTATGGGTGTGTCGCATAAGGCGAGCAGTTAAAGCCGGGGACTGGCTCTAACCTTAAGCTTGCTCATCTTGATAAGCGCCGCCTTGCCGCTCGATCATGGCGCCTTCCCATGAACAGGCAGTCTATATTTTCGGGCGGATTCTTAATAAAACGGTCGAATAGCGGCCCGCTTCCAGCCGCTTGCCCTAAAATCACCGATGTTAAAACTCACCTTATGCTGAACCGTGCGAGGGCTGGAGATTTTGACATGGCTTTGCTTATGGGTAAACACATTAAGCACATTGATTAATTTAAGCGCGCCTTCGCTAAGATAAACAGGAATATCTTGGTTTAGAGAGGCTATTCCCTCGCTAAATTTGCCCAAAATGTCCGGCTCTTGTAGGTGTACTTTTTATTTTGCACCACTCGCATTAAGATTCTGCGGTGATTTGGAATTGCCAGATAGTTCTTTATTGAATATATTGCTTCATCGAATCGCCCTCCTTCTTGGAGAAAGATTCTTTTTTAATTATTGCGGAGGCTGTATTCTTTCATTACCAACGCATAATTAATGATGCCTTTACCTTTTATTTTAAGCGGGATTTTCGGAGAGTTTTTGTTAATCCAGATCTCAAATTGGTCGGGTATGCTCTTAATATGGTAAGCCTGAAATGTGCCGGCAGGGACTGTTATTGCATCTATTGAAACTAATTTCAATTTAAATTCATTCGGGACTCGTGCGGTAAACTCCCACCCTATTTCAAGGTCGGGACGCCTGCGTAGATAAAACGGAAGGAGGATCGCATTTTGGATTGGGCCGTTTGCTTTGATTATCTCCTCATGTACTAATTTTTTGCCTTTAAACTTTCTTATTGCGACTGTAAATTTCTTCTGATCATACTCTTCTGTGATATATTCTTTCCCCCAGAACTTGGAAATAGTGCGCTCTATCTTGTATGGCAATAGGCTTTCCGGGTCGCTATAAATTTTCTCCGAATCATTGACCAATAATACTTTAGTGCTAAACGTCACTAAATTAACCTTTATTCCATTTAAATCAACCAGCCCAAGGTCATTATATTCCGATCGTCCAATGGGACTTATAAGATACAGAATGCGCTCGCCCGTATAATCATAAATGCCGGCTTCCCCCTTCAATAAATTATTACCTGCGAAAATCATTACGACTATTGCCGATACGATAAGTATTTTACTGACTTTCATATTCATCAGAAATCCGGCTTTCCTGACCTGATGATTTCCTCAAACTTTCTTGCCGATTCCCTGACCTTCCTGCCTTGCGTCGTATAGTCCACCTCTATCAACCCAAATCGCGGAGCGAATCCCTCGGCCCACTCATAATTATCCAACAACGACCAATAGAGATAGCCGATCACAGGAGCCCCCTCGCTCATCGCCATGGCTACATATTGAAGATGCTCAATAATAAATTCCGAACGCTGGGTATCATCACTTGTACAAATGCCATTTTCTGTAATTAAAATAGGCAGCTTGTATTCTGAAAAAGCCTTAATAAACGTATACAGTCCTTGCGGATAAATTTCCCAGCCAAGGCAACTCTTCTTGATGCCAGGGTCTTTTGAAACACACTCGGAACCTAGAATATCAGACAATAGAAACCCGCGATTGCGGACATATTCTCGCGTATAATAATTTAAACCGATAAAATCCAGAGTTCCTGCTCTAGGGAGTCGCATACTGAAAACCCCAAGAACTCTTGCTTTGCCCCGAATTAAGGCCTGGACAAATAGATGATTGATTAGACGGTCTCTTAAGCTCGCAGAAAGCCGATCCCACAAGGAGCTGTCCGAGCAAGGCGCAAATATGAGCACTTGTTGGGCAATCCCCACCATAGGCTCCTTCCAGCCTTTTTGCGCATAAGATTCCTTAATCTTTACATAAGCCAGAACATGGGCTCTGGCTAGATTTTGCACAACTTTGAACGCTTTTTTTGTTGACTTCTCTCCCGGCGGCCACTGCCCGATCATATAACTTTTATACGTATAAACCGCCGGTTCATTTAACGTAACCCAATAATGGACATCGCTGCCAAGGGCCCCAATCGCTCTTTGAACATATCGGGCGAAAAGTTCCGGACTTTTGTCCGATAACCATCCTCCCTGGCGCACGAACCATAAAGGGATAGAAAAATGATTCAATGTTACCACAGGCTCTATTCCCCTGGACTTCAGTGAAAGGATCATCTCGCGATAATGCTCAATGGCCGCGTTGTCAAATTGACCGGGAGATGGCTCGATGCGGCTCCATTCAAGGGAAAAGCGATATGCCGTAAAGCCTAAACTTTGAGCGAGCTTAAAATCCTCTTCAAAACGATTCCATTCGTCACAAGCCTGTCCGGAACGCATCTTTAAGGGGATATGCTGTTCCCACTGCCACCAATCGTTATTGGTATTGTTGCCTTCAACCTGATGAGAAGATGTGCCTGCCCCCCACAAAAAATCTTTCGGGAAGGTAAATTCCTGCGGTGTTATTTCTGCGGTAGTTATTTTAATTGTTTTATGAGGGCTCGCACAACCACCCGCGCCTATAACAACAAAAAGAAATAAAGCGAAGCCTATATTCAGACCAATCTTTGATGGCTTGGCTAGCCCCGGGCGTAGTTGAAGAGCACTCATATACGGTGATACTTGCACAACCCCAGTTTATTACTGTTAAGCCTTATCCTGTTCTTCAATATCAGATCCAAGATACACGCTAAAGAAATAACTACTATCCCCAGCACTAGTAGAAATTTCTTCATAGCCGCCTCACCGTCCCGCTCACGCTGTCTTCAATAGAGCCCTTCTTACTTCCGAGCTAAACCTAAAAACCCAACTATACCGGCGACCGCACCGCTGATCAGAAGCCAGAGCGCCTTGTCTGTGGGTGCGCCCGTGAAAAAGCGCGAGACATCGGAACTAGCCGAATGGTAGGCGTTTAACCCAAAAACTAGCAAGATAACTCCTATAACCAGAAGTGCAACTGACATACTTCTATTCATATATACTCCATTTTTTGTCTTAATTCATTCAGGCAAAATGGAACTCCCGTAAACTATTTCTTTTCACCAAACAAAAAATAATTTATTTCAGCTTTTTGCTTATGCTGGCAAGAATATTCCTTGCAAACTGGACCCTGGGCGTAGCGTATTTCCTGGCCGATACGGTAACCTGCACTGTTTCTTCCGTCAACTTCACTATATGGATAGCCACATTATTGCCTTCCGATTCAGACTTGATCCATCCCGTTGTCTTATCGGACATATCGATGGTACCGACCATGGTCTTAGCGACATCGAGGCTGACATCATAAGCCCTGTCGTAAGAAGTATCGAAATCCGCCTTCACGCTGTCTGCGCTCACTGCATATCCGATTGCGCCTCCGGCTAAAAGCGCAAAGCATCCGGATAGCAAAGGCACCGTTAAAATCAATGCAAAAAGTATTACCCCAGTAAATATTTCTGTTCTTTTTAACATCTCGACCTCCTTTAGCTATTTTCTTCTAAAATATAACCCTTATCCGCATTACAAATATCTATGAGAAGGGCTATCGAGCCCGCAATTTTCCAACCATAAAGGCGATAATCGCCAGAAGCAAGAAAACAATGAACATTATTCTGGCGAAAAACATGGCTGAGCTCCCCATCCTCGCAAATCCCAACGCCGCAGCAACAATTGCGATAACAAAGAATGCAACTGCCCAACGCAACATAGTTACCCCCTTGTCTGCCAGAAGACAAATTTTATTTACCGATATTTTCAATGTGTTTTCCCGCATTCTTTATATCCGTTCCCGCCCCTCTCGCTGCGTTACAGCCTAAGAGTACAGTCATTACAATCAGCGCTAGCAAGCTCACTACAGTGAGTTTTTTCATATCGCCCTCCTTCCGCAGAAAGCGCAACACCGCCCACGAGAGCGCACCTGGCGATCATTTATGCCAAGGTGCAGATAAGCGCGGGGCGCCTTCTCCTTTAGTTATTATTTTTTCTGAAAAGGCTCCTTCAGCACCACTTTGACTCCAGCGATAGTTCCTGTTGCCGCCTGTTTAACTTTATCCCCGACCTCTGCGCTAATGTCATATCCGGCTTTTACTGCTCCTGTGGCAGCCTCAGAGACCGCTTTCTCCGCATCAACTCCAATATGTTTTGCCGAATGAAAAACACCCCTGAGCAACCCTTGCGTCGCGACAACCACATCTCCTCCTGTCTGCACGGTGGTCTTTATGATTGAGCTAGCCAGGGCTCCGACTGCCGAATACGCTGCCTCTCCCGTCACATCCAAACCCTTTAACGTTCCTATTACAAGGACCTTCACCGCGTCCTCCAGATCCTTTCCTGTTCCAGCGACACCGCGAATTGCCGCGCCAATAATATCATGCAGTAATTCTATTAGCGCCACTCCTGTTTTTCCTGTGTCTTTTGCCAGATTGCTCACCATTACAGCAATGGTATCAACAACCGCGTTCACGATATCCCCTGTACCGGCAATCACCCTAACGATACTATCCTTTACAGATTCAACTACCCCCTTTTTTACACCGGTAACCATGATACACCTCCTTCGAAACTCCGTTCGTCGACTTAGAATCAGTCGGTGGTCATGTTATTGATCACCCGTGTTACGCCATTTACATCACTTGCCACTTGAGTGGCCATATCTTTTGCGGCTCCACTCGTGGCCTTACCAGTTAACGTGACCACGCCGTCGTTTGTCGTAACCCCGGTCTTAAACGCGCTGGTTGAGTGATGCGTCAAGAATGCCATCTTAACCTGGGCGGTGATGGATGCGTCATCGATCTTCTCACCCATAGTCTTTTTCGGTTCACTCGGGACTTTAGCGATGGTCATTTCATTCTTTACGTCTTTGACGCCTTTAATGTCTTTGGCGTATTCACCGGCCAGATCCTTTTGAGCCTGGCTCTCGGCCTCACCTTTTAAAGTTACGACCCCGTCGTTTACAAAAACCTGGGTTTTGATACCGCTCACATTACGGTTGTAAAGAAGCGAATATTTCACCTGGATACTGATCCATCCGTCAGAATTCTCAGCTGGACGTTCACCTTTTAATTCCAGTTGATTGTCTACGCTTTTGACCCCGGGCAAGTTCGCTACAGTCTCGTACGCCAATGATTTGCTGGCTTCTTCGGCTACAGTTCCCGTCAAAGTAACAACGCCATCCACTGACTGGATTTTAATATCATCATTCTTGAGATACGTTTTGAACACATAGGACTGTTTAGCGGATGATTCAATACGTTCATCAATTTCGGAAGCAGGCGCCGATACGCTCGTGAACAACACAACAGCCGTTACCGCAACAAGTACTCTCATATAATTTTTGTTCATTGCACACCTCCTTTATTTATTGTTTCGACTCTGTCTCTTATGCGCGCCTTACGACGAAGCGCGTCAAGCCCACTAAAACCACAGCACCTACGAGCGCCATCAGAAACGCACCGAGCGAACTGCCAGTAGATAGTCCAAGCACTCTGGACATCCATCCGCCAAGCATAGCTCCGACAATCCCAACCACGATGTCTCCGATAATCCCAAACCCCCTTCCCCTAACGATTAACCCCGCCAACCACCCGATCACCCCGCCGATAAAGAAAAACCACAGCCAATATCCTAGAGTATTGTTTTCCATGCTTCTTCTCTCCTTTCAACCGTCACTCTCAATGGAACACTCCCCGGTTTCCTTCGTTTTGCCGATTACCGCTCCTTTCTCCCCGGTCATTATGGTCACTTTTAGGTTGAGACCGAACTTTCGCAGGTGCCGGAACTACCACATAACCGCCATGAGAATGTTGCTTATAGTAATACCTGTCATCATGGTAGTAGGGAGTATTGCCAACCACCACGGTTTCATGACTTGGCGGCAGGGCGTCAATGAACGCTCCGATAGCCAGGCCGGCAACAGCAATTTCATGCCCCAGGGAATCACGTTGATGCCATCTGCCATCGCGGTAGTAGTGGCTGTATTCTCTACCGTGTCCTCTGTTGTCTCTTCTGTAATATCCTCGTCCACAGCCATACAGGGAAAGAAACAAAAATACCGGAATCAGAATGTAACAACCTGCCAGTACCCGTCTTGCGTATTTCATAGCGCTAACACCTCCCTATCTTCTTTTTCATTTTTCGCTAATATTTTATACTTAGACATCAGTCACCGCAATTGGTCAATTCTACTTTTTTTTGACTTTTTTCCACTGACGTCGTGCTTAAGCGGTTAGAACCTATTCAGCTACACCCTCTTCATCTATGCATACCGCTTCTTTGCCTTGAGGGCATAAACTTAATAAATCATGGAGATAATCATTATTATTGTTTTTTTGCTGATGGCCGCAATCTAAACATCTTTGCCCATAATTCAAACATCGTAAATGATAACCGCAGATCTCCATAGCCCCTCCTTACGGTGCAACTTTTTCCGGAGTCTTCACTCCGCCTTCGGATTTGAATGGATAATTCCCAAGAGAGACACCAATTCATTTACGCTCTTATGATGTCATTATAGGAATAAATCGGAATTAAATCAATTGTACCTGGGTATTATAAGGCGAAATTAACTCTGGGAGGAAGTAACGCCGCACTTTTGGGCGAAGCGGATGAGTTCAGTAACTGTTGTAGCTTGCATCTTCTGCATGACCCGGCTACGGTGAACCTTGATCGTCTGGAGGGCGGTTCCCCGTTTTCGGGCGATCTGTTTACTCAGCATCCCCTTGGCTACGAGTCGAAAAACCTCTAGTTCTCGCGGAGACAAGGTTTTGATGCGGCGGTTTATTTTTGATATCTCGGCTTGTTCTTTATTGTGAGCTTTGCTTTTTAAGAGCGCGAGTGCCAAGGCATCAAGCAGTTTATTCTTAGTAAAAGGCTTGGGAAGGAAATCAATAGCCCCCGCCTTCATGCCTTTGACGCTCATCGGAATATCGCCATGTCCTGTAATAAAAATAATGGGGATAAAAATCCCCCGCTGGTTCATTACTTCCTGAAGGTCAAGCCCATTGATATCCGGCAGTTGGAAGTCCAGAACCAAGCATGACGGGGTTTTAGGATGGTTACATGCTAAAAAATCAGCGGAGCGCGTAAACGTCTGGACCTTGAACCCGTGTGATTTTAACAATAAGGAAAGAGCCCTGCACACAGAGACATCATCATCAACGATATAGACAAGTGGCTTGTGGTTGTTCACTAAGCATCCTTTTTTTTAACAGGAATGGTGAAATAAAAGGTTACGCCGCGATCAGAGTTATTTTTTACCTCTAATCGCCCGCCATGCGCCTCAATAATGGAGCGGCTAATAGAGAGTCCCATACCCAAACCATCCGGCTTGCTGGTAAAAAATCGGGTGAAGAGTTTAGGCATATTCTGTGCGGGGATCCCGCATCCGGAATCCTTCACCTCTACCATGATCGTGTCGGTATCTTTAGACGAAGTACGGATCAATATTTCACGCTTCCCTTCGCCGCTCTCCAAGGCATCGAAACTATTACTGATAAGATTCAGGAGAGCCTGCTGCAGTTGAATCCGGTCGCCAAGGACTTGCGGAAGATCATTCTCAAGCTCGATTTTTAAGACATCGTTCCTCATGGCGGCATCGGTAGCAATAAGAATAACGGTCTCATCAATAAGGGCATTGATATCCAGCGGTTTCATTTCAGACACACTCTTCTTTAAGAGCGAACGTAATCGCTGAATGACCGCGGCTGCCCGCAAGTTATCATTAATTATGTACGAGAGGATCTTCTGTAGTTCGGGTTCCCTGCCCGCGAGCATGCGTTGGGAAGCCTGGGCGTAGGAAAGAATAGACGTAAGTGGCTGGCTGATCTCATGAGCTAAGGACGAGACGAATTCCGCGAGTTTTCCTACCCTGGTCACATGTAAAAGCTCCTCGCGCTGTTCATCAATCTCTGATTCCTTCTCCCGCATCAAGGTAACATCTGTCTGGATCCCTATATAATGGGTGATGCTGCCGCTGGCATCACGCACCGGAGCAATGCGCAATGAATTCCAGTATTTTTTGCCATTCTTATTAAAATTAAGCATCTCTCCGTGAAAAGATCTACCTTTATGTATCGTTTGTTTTATTTCATTGACTATGCGGGAATCGGCATCAGCTCCATAGAATGAAAAATAATTTCTGCCCAGTATATCCTTTTTTACATAGCCGGTCATCTTCTGGAATGATTGATTGGCATAGATAATAGGGAAATCGGGCTTTTGGGCATCGATAATAAAAATACCGTCCGCAGTAGATTCCATCGCTTTGGTACGGATACGCACCTGCTCATCTGTCCTTACCTGTTTCTCTTTCCCGTTCTTTAATTCCCCATTTTTCAATTTGAGCTCATCAGCTTGATGGCGAACCATCTCTCCAAGATGGTTAAGAGGCTTATTCCGGTCAGAAGCACGTCTTGCAAAATGCCGGCGCTCCCCGTTTCGGGCCCTATGCTCCGATACCAGCTTTTTTGTTCCCTTTTTCTTTATCATTGTACCCCTAAGGCAAGGCGCACTAGGTTCTGATGCCAACGATACACTCTCAATTCTTTTATTATAACTCCAATAATAAGTTAGATAAATAGTTTTTTTATAGTGCGCTCTATCTTGTATGGCAAGAGGCTTTCCGGGTGGCTATAAATTTTCTCCGTATCTTCGACCAATAATAGCCGATACGAAAAATATCTTACTGATCTCCATAAGAAGACTGCCCCGTAGTATCGTTAATCTTTATGGGCTCTGTTTCATAAAAATTACCTTCGAACACTGATGTGGCTGCGGATTTAATATAATTTCCGTAAATATCCCACTCCGCTTTCATGCGCCACAGCAAAAGATACTGCGAACTATTTTTCTTACCCAGGGAAATAGATTTTTTTAATCTAAGTTTCTCATAAATTTCCAACATGCGTTTGGCATCAGAATCAATCGGGTATTTCTGCGCCGTCATTCTTGCGGCCTGCTTTATGGTTTTTAACTCTTCGGGTGAACGGGATAAAACCCACAAAAGCGCATCAACAAAGCTTTTCCGGTCCATCTCTTTGAGCAATCGCCCGTTGTAATGATCTTCTACGACCTCCCTCACTCCCGGAGCATCCAACGCCACCACCGGGACCCCCGCTGCCATGGCTTCAACGAGAACAATTCCTTGCGTTTCGCTTAATGAAGCAAATGCGAAAACATCCATGGCAAAATAAGCGTCAACCAAATGCTGATAATGCAAGGCTCCGGTTAAATGCAATCTTTTTCCAAGGCCGGCTCGCTCAAAGGTGTCCTTGATCATTATTTCCGACGGGCCAAGGCCTACGATCAGAGCATGGACCCTTGGATCTTTTTTTAACAATTCTACCAGACAATTTATCAGGAATTCCAAGTTCTTTTCCGACGCTAATCGCCCCGTATGTCCGATCACTAAGGCATCTAAAGGGATCTGATTCTCTTCGCGAAACGCAGCTCCATTGCCTTTTGAAAAACGTTCCAAGTCTACCCCTGTCGGAACAACCTCCACGGGAGTCTTAACGCCTCTTTTAAGCAAAATATTCCGCACGCTTTCGCTGGGGGCGATCACGCGGTCCACCAAATTGGCATATCCGGCAGCGAGCTTGACCATAAATCGTTTCACTCCCGCATTATGAACCGGCCAATAATGCACGTACTGCTCAAACATCGTATGATACGTAAATACCAACGGTATGGCGTGCTGCCTGCTGAGTCGTAACGCAAAATCTCCCATAAAAAACGGGCTGTGGCTATGCACCATATCGGGAGAGAAATCTTTCATTAACCGCGTTAAGAGCCCGGACACCGGAAAGTTAACGGAGAAAATAGTACCGCTAAATTTTTGGAAGGCCGGAATCCGGATGACACCCGGTTCCTCTATCGGCATCCCCTCAAAGGTCGGAGTAACAATAAGAACCTCATGCCCCAAAGTTTTAAATTCTTCGCTAAAAGAATAAACCGATTGTTCTAACCCTCCGACAATCGGAAAATAGGTATTCGTCATCATTAGTATTCTCATGATGCCCGCTCGCGTTTTAATATTACACGATGAGATTGAGGCTGAGCGAGTGTTTTTGGAAAACCCGGAACGCACACCTCAATGTCCGGCTCTTTGACAAACCACGACCCTGCCCATTCGATAACAATGTTTTCCTGATCGGGTTTTATCGTTATATGGATACCGCCAAAAAGGGTTGGCGCAGGTCCAAACGCAATCGTTTCATTTTTCTCCAGCCAGATTTGCGGGATTCCCGAACATAAAATTAACCGGCTGTCTTCTTCACGCACAAAACAATTTCTTAACATCAAAACCCATTCCGCTGCGGCCCATACATGCTGTCCGTCTCCCATACATCCTCCGCCAGTACGCGGATGCACCGACTCAGGCCATTGTCCCGTAGGTGAAGCCAATCTAGCCACCGCTGTCATCAAGCCAAAATATCTTCGATCGCCTGCACGCAAAAGCACTTGAGATAAATGCAACGTAAGGTAAGGATTGATCCCCGAATGGGTCATATCATGAAAAAATCCGCCATGGACCAAACAATTCTTCATTAAAAAATCAGCTGTGCCTAAAACCCTTGGATCGTTCTGTTGAAAAACACGAAGCGGATAGCTGGCGACCAAAGAACCGATCGCTCCAGAATCCAAACGCCGGTATGGAGAGGCCGGTATCGCAAGTCTTTTTAAACGAACGTCTACTTTCTTTAAACTTTGATTAATACTCTCCAGTAATGCCAGTGACTCTTTTTCAAATAAAACAGCTTCATTATTGTCTTCGTACGCAGCGCACAAAAAGGCAGCTGCGTTTAGCCCCGCAACAGCCCAAAAGTCATCCCAATAATAAAAATCATTAGGCCCCAAATGCTCAGCGCTAAATCCCGAAGGCAATAAGCCTGCATGGGGAAATTGCAAATTACCGGACATTCGCTTTTTATAAATCCACTTACCAGCTTTTTTGATTGACCGTTCCCATTCTTTCGGAGGGGAATTTCCTGTCATCTGGCAATACTGACGCATAATCCACAAGGCCTCGCCGTTAGAATCCCATTCCCCTTCCTGAGAGAGAAAATAACCCTGGGCTGTCTGACGCAAGCGGAAACAATCCAAGGCCCTTCTTACACGGTCCTTTAACCCGACGCATAACAAGGCAGATAATATAAAAGAAGCATCACGAAACCAAAACCTCCGGTAAATATAAGGACCGGGGTAAACTTCCTTGGGAGAATGTAAAACCATGGTGCGGATAGCGGCTTCGTAAAGAAACTGAAAATGCGTATCGGGAATTTGCAATTGAACCGCGCCTTGAAGACTTTTCTTCCACGCTAGTTTAGCAGTTTCCTGATAGCCAAAATAGGATTCTTTTTCAGTTTTGCTTTTCGTTAAAGGCACCGTAATGGTAACTTCTTGTGGTCGTCCTGCCTCCAATATATATAACGCTGCTGCGCTTGCCATGCCGACGTTACATGAAATTTCTTTTTCGTGTTCCTTTGATGACAAACTGCTATACACATCGCCTCGATGATAATCGGAAAATACGCATTGGTCCGGAGGCTTATCAAAATAGACAAAATTTTCTCCATTTACCTGCCATCCCGGCGAATCTTCAAGAAGAGCGATACTATTGATAAAGCTAACCCCTTCCGGGTTATACGGCCTGAGAGAAACAACTAACCGCGTTCTTACGCTAGCGGATCCTGTGATTTTAACCTGGCAAAGAGACGCGTGTGCCGGGCCTATGACTTGCGCTTTCAATCGTAGTTTTGTTTGATCGAGGCTTGATTCTGTAATCACACAAAGATTGTCGTCCATAACCATTTGTTGTGATACGTTTTGGCTACGCGAAGGGATTAATGGCTCTCCCTCTTCCGGAACGATCCAAACATCAATAGACCAGCTATTGTAATAAGGAGTAACAAGACCGCGGGGATCTACAAGAGGAAATTCGGGGCCTTCGGGAACACCCAACGCTGTCCAATTCCTATGGGTAAGATTAATTTGAGTTAACGAAAAAGCACGCGGGATAAACGCCTCATTCAAAGGATCATATTGACATTCCACCCAATAAGGCCAGACCCAATCAAGGTTATGCTGAATGGCTAAACTATTCACCAAACCACGAGCGTGTAAAACAACCCCTGAGCGCAACAGTTCCGTAGGGAATGCCACCTCTGAGGGTTGCGCAAAATTCTGCAATTGAGAAAGGACTGTAATGGGATCTAAAAAACCTTGCCTTCGAGCAGCAGCTCTTATTAAAAATCTCCAAGGGAACCATTTCCACCACACAAAGTAAAACCCATCTTTCAACAGGGTCCGGAAAACCCACCATTTAAAGCAAACGAAAGTAAATAAACTGGTCACTATCGTGGCAATGACTAAAGCCAGAAAAACAGCATCCGGGCGCAAGTTGAGAACACTTTGATTTGTTACTACATTGATCCCTAAGGCTAAAAAATTAGTTAGCGTATACCGGCCGACTTCAGCATACGAAGGCTGGTTGCGTTTAAATGTCCAATATTTATTAAGTAAATACCCGACAATACCCGCGCAGGTAAAAGAAATTGCCTTAGCTATGCTAAAAGGCAGGTGATGAAATAAAAGATAATAAATACCAAAGTCTGTTGCAACGACAATGGTTCCCGAAATTGAAAACCGGATTATTTCTTTTTTAGTATTCATGCTTGTTGCAACTATTATTGAGCGCGTCTCCCCTGACGGCCCATTGAATAGCTTATTTATTGATCTGCGAACCGGCTACTGCCCCGCCGCCCGCTCCTACTGCGCCGCCTATCACAGCGCCTTCTACGGGATGTCCGCTCTGGGATCCGATAATACATCCTGCAACGGCACCGACGCCGGCTCCGATGCCAGCCCCTTCGCCTATCCTCGTCCTATTAGTTTCGCAACCGATAAAATAAACCGATACGACTAACAGTACCAACAGCACTACCGTTTTCATTGCATTGCATCCTTTTTTATCTCTCGCTGCCTTTCTTTTTAACCGCGCTATTAATAAGGCCAACCAGCGCCTGGTCATCAAACGGTTTTTGCAAATACCCCGCTGCCCCGGCGTGTAACGCCTTTTCGTTAAGCCCTTCTTTTTTATCCGCCGAAATAATAATTACCGGGC
>JBFZAN010000008.1:0-17514 GCA_041309005.1 Candidatus Omnitrophota bacterium | reverse complement strand
GATATAAAAGGGCAGGAAAAGCCGGTGGAGAGGCTTAAGGCTTTCCTGCGGCAGGAACGTCTTGCCGGGGCGTATCTTTTTACCGGCCCGCAAGGGGTGGGAAAGACTTTGGCCGCGTTTACCTTTGCCAAGGCGCTTAACTGCCTTAATGATGATGCGGACGCCTGCGACGCGTGCGCTTCCTGCGTAAAGATAAACAGTTCGCAGCACCCCGATGTCCATCTTATCGACGCCTCTTTGCCCGCGGGCGCTGCCGGCGAGCAGAAGGCCAGGAAGCAGGAAGCGGGCGCGGAAATAAAGATCGAATATATCAGGCAGCTTGAGTCCCAAATCAGCCTGCGGCCGTATGAAGGAAGGCAGAAGGTTTTTATCATACAGGACGCGCATAACCTGAACCAGGAGTCCGCCAACGCTTTCTTAAAGACGCTGGAAGAGCCGCCGGCGCACAGCGTCATCATTTTGATCAGCGCGAAGCCGGAGCTGCTTTTTAAGACCGTGCTTTCCCGCTGCAGGACGGTGAAATTCTTTTCTTTGAACAGGGGGGCACTCGCGGCAGTCCTTAAGGATGAGTACCATTGCGACGAAACGCTCACGCATTTTCTTTCCTATTTCTGCGAGGGGCGGCTGGGGCTTGCGCTGCAGTTGAAACAACGGGATATTCTCCGGGAAAAGAATAAAGCCATCGATGACTTTATCTTTTCCACGAATAACGTGTTCGAGAACACGCGCGCCCATCACCGGGATACGCTCAAAATGCACCTCAATATCGCCGCGACCTGGTTTCGCGACATCTACGTCATCAAGGCCGGGTTGCCCGCGCAGGAGATCATCAATCTCGACAGGAAGGACGAGTTAATGAAGTTTTCAAGCCGTTATTCCCTCGCCGACCTGGACAGGGTATTTGACTGTATTTGCGATTCGTTATCGTACGTGAACCAGAATATCAACGTGAAGCTTTTGTTGTCGAATTTCAGGTCGTCGATGAAAGCCTAACAAAGGATAGATCATGGAAAAATTAGTGCTGATCAGGCTTCGGGAGTCGGGGCAAAGCTGCGTGTATAACGCGGCTGAATTAGAACTCAAGGAGGGCGATTACGTCGTGGTCGAACATGACCGCGGCATGGATTACGGGCAGGTCGTTTCTTTTAAATGCGAGCTTGACAGTAAAGCAAAGCAATCGGTAAAAAAGATCGTGCGCATGGTCAAGGAAGCCGACCTGAAACAGATATGCGACAATAAAGTCAAGTCCAGGGAGGCGTTTTTTACCTGCACCAAAAAAATCGATGAGCATAAGCTTGATATGAAACTGGTCCAGGCGGAGTATTCCTTTGACCGCTCGAAGATAGTGTTCTATTTTACCGCGGAGGGCAGGATAGATTTCAGGGACCTCGTCAAGGACCTCGCCAAGATCTTCAAGGCCAGGATAGAGTTGAGGCAGATAGGCGTGCGCGACGAAGCCAAGCTTTTCGGAGGCTTCGGCCCCTGCGGAAGGGAATTATGCTGCGCGCGTTTCTTGAAAGATTTTGAGCCGGTGACCATAAAGATGGCGAAGGAAGAAGGGCTGCCTTTGAACCCTCCGAAGATCTCCGGGATCTGCGGGAGGCTTATGTGCTGCCTTAATTTCGAATACGACACGTATAAGAACATGTCCAAGGGGATGCCCCGGGAAGGGGAACGGCTCCACCTGCCCGTGGGCAAGGGCAAGGTAATCAACGTGAACGTGTTCAAGCGCACCGCGACCGTGGAGCTGGAGGACGGCACGCAGGTTGAAATAAATTATAAAGACAAGGACAAGGATAAGGATAAAGATAAAGAAAAAGAAAAGGACAAGCCCTCAAATGGCTAAGAAATTCTATATCACGACACCCCTTTACTACGTCAACGCGTCGCCGCATATCGGCCATTCTTACACCAATATCGCCG
Organism: Candidatus Omnitrophota bacterium; assembly: GCA_041309005.1. Lineage (GTDB taxonomy): Bacteria > Omnitrophota > Gorgyraeia > Gygaellales > Profunditerraquicolaceae > PPR-0468. Next base: position 15,591 of record JBFZAN010000008.1, on the reverse strand, counting down.
CGGATACCCTCGCCAGGCACATGCGCGGCCTGATAGGCGAAGAACATGTCTGGTTCCTTACCGGCACGGATGAACACGGCCAGAAAATACAGAAGGCCGCCGAGAGCCAGGGCCTTACGCCGCTTGCGTTCGCGGATGAGATGGCCCTGAAGTTTAAAGACCTCTGGAAAAAGCTGGATATCTCCCACAACGACTTTATCCGCACGACCGAGCAAAGGCATATTTCGACGGTGCAGCGCGTGCTGGAGATACTCTACAAGAAGGGCGATATCTACCAGGATAAATACGAAGGATGGTATTGCACCCCCTGCGAGACGTTCTGGGTCGAATCGCAGCTGGCCGATAATAACTGCCCTGATTGCCGCAGGCCGGTGGAGAAGCTCTCCGAGACCAGCTATTTTTTCAGGATGTCGGCATACCAGGAGTGGCTGGTCGAATACCTCAGGGAGCACCCGGACTTTGTAAAGCCCGCGAGCCGCTATGAGGAGGTATCCAGGTTCCTTGAGCTCAACAGGCTGACCGACCTGTGCATCTCCCGGCCGAAAGAGCGCCTGAACTGGGGCATCCCTTTCCCGTTTGCCCCCGGGCATGTGACTTACGTGTGGTTTGATGCGCTGATCAATTATATCAGCGCGGTGGGGGCGTTCGACGAGAACGGAAGGTACGTTTCAAAATGGTGGCCGGCAGACCTGCACCTTATCGGCAAAGATATCTTGCGCCAGCATGCGGTGTACTGGCCGATCATGCTCAAGGCCCTTGATATAGAACTGCCTAAGACTGTTTTCGCCCACGGCTGGTGGATGATAGGCGCGGACAAGATGTCGAAGTCGCGCGGCAATGTGGTTTCCCCGCTGGAGATGGCCGATACGTATGGCATAGACGTCTACCGGTATTTCCTGCTTCGGGACGTGCCGTTCGGACTGGACGGGAATTTTTCCGAAGAGGCTATAATAAAAAGGTTCAACAGCGACCTGGCGAACGACCTCGGTAACCTTGTGTACCGGACACTGACGATGGTAGAGAAGTACTACCAGGGCGAAGTCCCGGGAGGAAACAAGACGATAAGCAACCCGCAGGAGAAAGCGATCCGCGCCAGGATGCGCCGCGACGCGCCCGGGGTCATGCAGGATATCGTCCTTAATCTTGCCGGTGAAAAGGGGGTTTCCTGCAATTTCAGCGCGGCTTTGGAAAGCATCTGGGGGCTTATCAACATGGCTAATAAGTACGTCGAAGAAACCAAGCCCTGGAATCTGGCGAAAGAGAATAAGACCGTGGAACTGAAGGCCTTTATACGCCTTCTGGTTGACGTGATCAGGGAGGTGCGCGCGTATCTGTACCCGTTCATGCCCCGGACCGCGCGATCGATAGAGGAACAGATAGGCGCCGATACGGTCAAAAAAGGCAATCCCCTGTTTCCCCGCATAGATACCAGAAAAGCCTGACTTTTATATGTCCCGTGAACCGGACCTGGAGCTGATAGATACACACTGTCATCTGGATTTCCCGGAATTCGACCCCGACAGAGACGATGTCATCGCGCGGGCGCGGGAAAAGGGAATACGCTATTTCGTGAATGTCGGCTCAAGCCTCCAGGGCTCTGAAAAATCAGTATCTTTAAGCCGGCAGTTCGATTGCGTGTTTGCGACCGTAGGGCTGCATCCGCACGAAGCGGACCGCTGCGATGAAAAGGCCCTCGCGCGCATAGACGCGCTCTCGGCGGAGAAAAAAGTCGTGGCTATCGGCGAAACCGGCCTCGATTTCTTCAAGAACTATGCTTCGCGGGAAAACCAGGTGAGGCTGTTTTCCCGCCAGATAGAACTGGCGAAAAAACGCGGGCTGCCCTTAGTGATCCACAGCCGACAGGCACAAGGGGAGATACTGGGGATAATGAAGGAACGCATGCCCCTTAAAGCGGTAGTGCATTGTTTTTCCGGGGACGAATTGTTTTTGAATGAATGCCTGGATATGGGCTTCTTCGTTTCTTTTACCTGCAATATTACTTACAAAAAAGCCGGTGACCTGAGGGCGCTTCTTGAGCGGGCGCCGGTTGAACGGCTGATGCTTGAGACCGACGCGCCGTTTCTTTCCCCCGAGGCCTTTCGCGGCAGGCGCAACGAGCCCATGCATGTGCGGCTGCTGGCGGAAGAAGCAGCGGGGATAAAGAAGATGAGGCTGGAAGACCTGGCAGCCGCCGCCACGCGCAACGCTAAACAATTCTTCGGCATATGAAACTAAAAACCATCGAATGGGTACACGGCGGGATCAGGCTGATAGACCAGACCAGGCTGCCGGGTGAACTGGCCTATGTCCGTATCGATACCTTACAGAAGTTATGGAGGGCCATAAAAGAGATGAAGGTAAGAGGCGCTCCGGCACTGGGCGCCGCAGCCGGCCTCGGGGTATACCTGGGGATAAAAGACTCGCGGGCGAAGGATTTTCATGCATTTAGCGAGCAGCTTGATAAGGTCACCCGTTTCATCGGCTCAAGCCGGCCAACAGCAAGGAACCTTTTCTGGGCCCTGGAAACAATGCGGCGCGTGGCCCTGCAAAACAGCGCGAAGGCTATTCCGGAAATAAAAAGGCTCCTATTGAAGGAGGCAGAGTCGATTATCCGGCAGGAGATGAACGCTTCCCGCGCCATAGGCCGATACGGCGCGAAGCTCATCAAAGACAATGACAGCATCCTGACCGTCTGTAACGCCGGGATACTGGCTACCATAGATTACGGGACCGCGCTTGCGGTGGTGTACCGGGCGCATGAACAACGCAAGCGCCTGAAGGTCTATGCCTGCGAGACCAGGCCCATGCTTCAGGGCGCGCGGCTCACCGCCTGGGAGCTGAAGCAGAAGGGAGTTGACGTTACCCTGATCTGCGACAGCATGGCGGCAGCGCTGATGAAGCAGGGAAGGATTGACAAGGTCATCGCCGGCGCCGACAGGATCGCCGCAAACGGCGATACCGCCAATAAAATAGGCACCTATGCGCTGGCGGTATTAAGCCGGTATCACAAGATCCCGTTCTATATTGCGGCCCCCGTTTCTACCTTTGACCCCGCTATAAAGGACGGTAACGCCATCGTTATAGAACAGCGGCCGGCGCAAGAATTGACGCGGCTTTTCTTTAAAAAACCCATTGCCCCGCAGGGCGTAAAAGTCTTTAACCCCGCGTTCGACGTGACGCCGCACAGCTTGATCACCGCGATCATTACCGACCGGGGAGTCCTTAAGGCCGGGTACCGGAAAAGTATAAAAAAGGCGCTCGCTGGCAAGCCGGTCTACACAAAAGGCACGCAGGCATGCGTATAGCGGCATTAGGGGAATTCGGACTGATCGAGAGGATCAAAAGGCGCGTCAAGACCGACCGTTCGGTCTTCAAAGGGATAGGCGACGATTGCGCGGTAATACGTTTCAACGCGGACAAGTATCTTTTAATGACCGCCGATATGCTTGTGGAAGGCGTTGATTTCCTGCGTAAGGATGAGCCGTTCCTGGTCGGCAGGAAGGCAATGGCGGTTTCAGCCAGCGATATCGCTGCCTGCGGGGGGCTTCCCCGCTACGCGCTCGTTTCTTTGGGGATGCCGAAACGTTCGAGCGTGGGGCTTGCGGATGGGCTCTTAGAAGGCATGCGCGATATCGCAAGAAAGTTCGGTATCAATATCGTGGGAGGAGATATCAGCAGGGCTCACCGACTGACTTTGGACGTCAGCATGACAGGGGTAGTGGAAAAAAGATGTTTGGCTTTAAGAGGGGGCGCCAGGAAAGGCGACATGCTATTTGTGAGCGGAGCGCTGGGAGGCTCTATCCGCGGAAAACACCTGAAATTTACCCCCAGGATCAAAGAAGCGCGTTTCCTGGTGACGCATTTCAAAGTAAATTCCATGATAGATATCTCCGACGGTTTATTGCAGGACCTGGGCCATATCATGAAAGAAAGCGGTGCGGGAGTAGTGCTCTACGAAGAACTTATACCGGTAAGTAAGGCCGCCAGACGCAGGGAGGAAGCCCTGTATATGGGCGAAGATTTCGAGTTGCTTTTCAGCCTGTCGCAGAAAGAGGGCACACGACTGCAAAGAACAAACGGAAATTTTACCTTTATCGGCAACATCGTAGAGAAGGCCGAAGGCCTCAGGCTTATCGACGCAAGAGGTAAAAAGCGCGAAGTAAAGCCCGCGGGTTTCACCCATTTTTAATATGCGCATCATTTCCCGCTCTGTCAAAGAAACGGCCGCGATAGGCAAGGCGATCGCCGGGAAGCTGGAAAAAGGCGATATCGTCTGTCTTTTCGGACAGCTGGGTTCGGGTAAGACCGTATTGACCAAAGGCATCGCGCGCGGGTTAGGCATTGAGGCCGCGAAGGTCACCAGCCCCACGTTCGTATTGATCCGCCAATACGCGAATAAGGTGCCGCTGTACCATTTTGACCTTTACCGGTTAAAGGGGCCGGCTGATGTCCTCGCGCTGGGGTGCGAAGAGTATTTTTATGGCGATGGCGTGAGCGTGATAGAATGGGCGGACAGGCTGCGCTGCTTCCTGCCTAAAGAGTATCTCAAGGTAACGTTATCCGTGCGCAGGGACCCGGAAAGGGCGCTCCTCGTGGAGCCGGTAGGGAAACGCTATGAAAAACGGTTCAAAAGGATCAAAGAAGATATTAGCCGTTGATACCTCAAGCAGGTTCCTGTGCTTAGGGTACATGGACGGCGAGCGTATCTGCGAATATAACGTCGAGGCGGGCGTGAAGCTTTCCGGAATGCTCCATCCTGCAATCGAGAGGACGTTGCGGGCGCTGGACTTAGCCCCCGAGGATATCGATTATTTCGCCTGCGGCGTGGGGCCGGGGTCTTTTACGGGATTAAGGATCGGCGTGGCCGCGATAAAAGGCCTGGCCTGGTCTTTGCGTAAGCCTGTAGCGGCTGTCGCGAGCCTCGACGTAATAGCGCGAAACGCTCTCTTTGGCGAAGTGACGGTTACCGGGAAAAGGTATATCGTTACCGCCGTCGACGCGAAAAGGGACCTGCTCTATTGTTGCATCTATTCGACGTCAGGAAAGTCATTAAAAAGGGAATCGCCTTACATGCTTTTAACCGTTACCGAGCTCATGCGCAAGGTCGAGGCGCTCGTTTCACCTAGCGGCAAAGGGAGCATTACCTTCCTGGGCGATGCGTGCGGGTTGCACAGGGAGGCCATGCTCAAAGGTTCCAAGGGAGGGGGCGTCCTTGATAAAGATTACTGGTATCCGCAGCCAAGGAATGTCCTTGATCTGGCCCTGGAGAAAATAGAAAAGAAACAGTTAGCCAGCGCGTTCAAAGTTGATCCGCTGTATCTTTACCCGAAAGAATGCCAGATAAGAAGTAAGTCTAAGTAAGTTAAAGTAATATTGAGTAATTATAGTTAAGTAATAATAAGTAATGCTGAGTAAGATTAGGTAAATATATATGATAATAAGTAATATTGGTTACAGGTCCACCTGGGCAGAAATAAACCTGGAGTTCCTCGTCCGTAACTTTTTATCTATCAAGCGGTTACTCTCTGGACAGAAGATAATGGTATGCGTTAAAGCCGATGCGTACGGCCATGGGATAGTGGCGGTATCGAAGAGGCTGGTTATGTGCGGGGTGGATTACCTGGGAGTGGCCTCTATTGACGAGGGATTGCGGCTGAGAAAAGAGGGAATACAGCTGCCTATACTCGTGCTGGGGCTTGTACTGAAAGAGCACATCGATCCTTTGTTCAGCTATGGCCTCACTGCGACGGTCTGCGGCGCTGACTTCGCCGCTGCCCTGAACAAAAAAGCAAAAGCGCTGAAGAAGCGGGCAAAGGTGCATATCAAGGTTGACACGGGCATGGGAAGGATAGGAGTGCGCTATAAAGACGCGAAAGCGCTTATAGAAAAGATCCATTCTATGCGCTATATAGAAACCGAAGGATTGTTCACGCACCTTGCCTGCGCCGATATCAATAAAAAGTTTACCCGCGCGCAGCTCAGCCTTTTTGAGCGCCTCATCGCGGCATTGGAAAAGAGCGGGATACGCATTCCCCTGGTGCACGCGGCAAACAGCATGGGCGCGATCTCGTACCGCGGCAGCCATTTTAATATGGTAAGGCCCGGCCTTTCGGTATACGGCATCTATCCCAAACGCGGCCTGCCGCTTCGTCTTAAGCCGGTGTTAAGCCTTAAGACCAAAGTCATTTTCGTAAAGCGCGTTCCCAGGGGGGCCGGGATAAGTTACGGCCATACCTATATTACTAAAAAGAGCGCGACTATCGCCACGCTGCCTATCGGTTACGGGGACGGCTATCCCCGCAGCCTCTCGAACCTGGGGCCGGTATTGATCAAAGGCAGGCGTTACAGGATCTCGGGAAGGATATGCATGGACCAGATGATGGTGGATGTCGGGAACGCTCCCGTAAAACCAGGAGACGAGGCCGTGCTTATCGGTTCGCAGGGGACAGGTGAGATTACCGCCGAAGAGCTGGCGCGCCTTTCGGCCACTATTCCTTATGAGATCGTCTGTGGACTGGGAAGCCGCATCCCGAGGGTGTATCTTTAAGGGAGGGACCACATCAGGTACAGGCTGAACATAAGCGCCAGGATGTGGCTTAAGGAAACCGCCAGGCCCGGAGGCAGGAACCCCGCCTTACCGAACGCGACGCTTACCGCGTTGACCACGTAGTACAGGAATCCCACCATGATGGAAATGCCCAAAGAGGAAATCCCCGTCGCGCGCTTTCGTATCATCAGCGAAAACGGTATTCCCAGCAGGATGATCAGGATGGTGGTCAGCGGCATGGTAAAGCGCTGGTAGAGGTCTATCTTGAAGTTCCTGGTCACTTTGGTGGCGCCGCTCCTGGAGAGCCTCCAGATATAATTATCGAGCTGCGCGATAGTCATGAATTCCGGGCTCTGGCGCTGGTCGAGGAAGTCTTTGGGCGTCTCGGTGATGGTCATAATCTCTTCTTCCTGGTAATGCTGTTCCTTTATGTCCCTGCCGTTTTCCTCGAAGACGAAGGTGTAACAGTTATAAAACCTCCAGAATCCTTTTTCGTAAACGCCTTTCTGCGCCATGATCTTTTCCGTCACATTCTGTTTCGCGTCGTGCTCCAGGATCACTATTCCGTCAAGCGTATCGGTATCGGGAGAGAATGAATTGGCGTAAATGAGCCTGTTTTTCGAGCCGTACATGAAGAAATTCTTTATCGGTTCCCGTTTCTTTGCTTTCAATTTCTTCGCGCCCGATTCCATCTGTTCCCTGAATCTTTTGGTGACCGACGCGGACTGGGGCACGAACCTGTCATTGACGAAGAAGACCGCCAGGCTCAGGATAAAACCGAAGATGATGACGGTCCTGCTTATCTGGAAAATGCTTAAGCCCGACGCGCGCATGGCGATGATCTCGTTATCGCGGTTAAGCTTGGCGAACGTGTAGAGGGTGGCAAGGAGGCAGGCGATGGGCACGACTTGCACGAAAATGACCGGGACGCTCGCCAGGTAATACTGCGCAAGGAGTAAGATGTTCACATGCTGTTTCAGCACCATGTCGAGGTTGGCGAAGAGGTCTATGATGACATACAAAAAGAGGAAGGTGAGGAGGCAGCCGAAAAAGATCGCCAGGACGCTTGCGAAAATATAACGGTCTAATATACGCATAGCCTGTAGGTTAAGATCACGCCGATGGCCCCCATGATTATATTGGGCAGCCACATGGCGATAGCGGGGTCCATGTATCCCTGCAGGCTCATCGCTTCGGAACCCAGGAAGAGAAGGTAGAAGACCCCGACGATAAGGAAGGCGATGCCGAAATTGATCGATTTTTCGCGCCGCTTGGTGATGATCGCAAGCGGCAGCCCGAGCAGCACGAATACGAAGCAGGAGAATGCCAAAGACACCTTTTTATGTATCTCGGTGATCAGGGGAGCGGCGTTGACGCCCTGCTTCTTGAGGGAGGCGATCTCATCGCGCAGCTCCTGGATGGTCATATCCTTGGGTTTCTTTTCTATCCGGCCCTTTTCGTTCATCGCGCTTAAATTGAGCGTCATGAAATAATTCTTGAAATTCAGCTTGTAAAAGGTATTGGGGTTGCCGGGGTCGGGCTCATCGGCGGTGCCGTCCATGAGCTTGAGCTTTAGCGTATTCTTTTCGGGGATCGCGATGAATTCGCCTTTTTTGGCCACGATGATGCGCGCCGGCTTATCGTCCCCTTGCGGCTCATAGACCCGTATGTTGTTCAGTTTATTGTCTTCGATGGAATAGATAAAAAGTATGTATTTGTCGAAGGAGTTGATGAATACCCCCGGTTCAAGGGCGGCGGTGGGGTTCTTGACCCCCACTTCCATGAGGGTCTTTCTGGTGGCGAAGTGCGCGTAGGGGATAAGCCGGTCGTTGCATATCACCAGAAGCAGGCTTAACATCATCCCTATCACCAAAAGCGGCAGCGCCAGGGAAAAAATGTTGATGCCGCTTGCCCGTATAGCCACGATCTCGTTGTCGCTTGAAAGCCTTCCCAGCGACAAAAGCACCGCGACCAGCGCGGCGATGGGCAGCGTGTAGGTGAACAAATACGGTATCATGAAAAAGAAGAGCTTGGCAACGCTTAAGATATCGACGCCTTTGTTGATGATCAGCTCGGCTATCTTGACCAGGTTGCCGAGGATCATGACGAACGTCAGTACCCCGAACGCAAGGAACAGGGGGCCGATGAACTCTTTTATGAGATAGTCCCGTAAGATCTTCATGTGTGGTTAGTTGGCAGCGGTGAGCACGAATACGATCTGGGCGCCCGCGTCTTTTAAGGCGCGCGCCGCCCAGGAGGCGGTAGCTCCGGTAGTAAGCACATCATCTATCAGCAATATGTTTTTGCCTTTGACCAGTGTTTCATCCTTCACCGAGAAACTGTCTTTGAGGTTCGCGAAGCGCTCATCCGCCTTAAGGTCAGTCTGCGTCCTCGTCGGACGGTGGCGCACGAGCGTATCCGCGGCGTGGGCCTTCTTGAACTCCCCGGCTATGCGCTCGCTTAAGATCTCGGCCTGGTTGAATTCCCTTTCGCGCGCCCTTGCCTTCGCGAGCGGAACGGGCATTACCAGGTCAAGGTATTCCACGGGCAAGTCATACTCGCGGATAAAATCGATCATCAGCCTGCTTATGGTCGAGCCGAAATAGTCCCTGCCCCGGTATTTAAAGCCATGGATCAGTTCTTTTAACGTGCCTTCGTACAGGCAGGGGCTGAACGCGCGGTCGTAGTGCAGCTTCTTTTTAAGGCAGCCGCCGCAGACGTGTTTCGCATACAGAGGAGCTTTCAGCTGTCTGCCGCAGCGGTAACAGAACGGAGGCAGGTTCCTTTTGATCTTTTTCCAGCATTCCTGGCACACAATGCCATCTATCGAGTGAGTCAAAAGCTTCTTCCTGCAACCCAGGCAAATCTTCGGATACAGGAGGTCTTTTAATCCGTTCACGAAGCCGCGCAACATGCTATTATCATAACAATTAAATCCTGTTTTGTCAAAAGAATTGACACGCCATAGTTGGGATAGTAAAATAAAACCATTATGAAGAATGAAAAAGTCGGTGCATTGAAGGCGCGGCTGCTTGAGCTGCTTAAAGTAGAGGCTTTTAAAAAAGGCAACTTCGTATTGTCTTCGGGCAAGGCCAGCAAATATTACCTTGACGGCAGGGTTATCACACTTACCCCCGAGGGCGCCTACCTGGTGGCGCGGATCCTCCTTGAGCGTATGCAGGATACGCCTGTTGACGCGGTGGGAGGCCCTACGCTCGGAGCGGACCCCATCGCCGGAGCGCTGGCGGCAATAAGCCATCTTGAGGGTAAACCGGTGAAGACCTTTATCGTCAGGAAAGTTGCCAAAGAGCACGGCACCAGGCGCCAGGTCGAAGGGCCGGCATTAAAAGCGGGAAGCCGCGTGATCCTGGTGGATGACGTGGCCACTACCGGCAAGGCGCTCATCGAGGCAAAAGAGGCGCTGGACGGAATAGGGGTGGTCGTGGTGAAGGCCGTGGTGATCGTGGACAGGAATGAAGGCGCGGCGCAGCGCCTGCAAAGAGCAGGCCTTGCGCTGGAGTCGATCTTCAAGATAGAAGAAATAGACCGGGACCTATAACCAGATGAGACCTATCGCGGTGGCGGGCGGCGGCCCGGCAGGCATGATGGCGGCGATCCGGGCAAGCCAGCTTGGCTGTGACGTAACCCTCCTGGAAAAAAATCCTTCCCTGGGCAGAAAGATCCTCTTAAGCGGAAAAGGCCGCTGCAATCTTACCAACGCCTGCGAATTAGAACCATTCCTTAATAGATTTTCCAGGAACGGCCAGTTCCTGAGGGACGCGTTCGCTAAATTCTTTAATCTTCAATTAATGGAGTTCTTTGAGGAGAGAGGCGTGCGGCTGAAGGTAGAGAGGCAGCAGCGCGTTTTCCCGGCCACTGACAGGTCAACGAGCATCGTCAAGGCGCTGGAGTCGCAGCTCGGTAAGAGCAAGGTCACTATCAGGTTTAAAGCGGCCCTTAAGGATGTCCTGGTAAAAGACGGCCGCGTAGAAGGGGTCCGGCTGCAGGATGGGACAATACTGCACGCAGGCGCGCTCATCCTGGCTACCGGCGGAGTCTCGTACGCGTTTACCGGTTCTACCGGCGACGGGATAGATATAGCGCGCAGGACAGGCCACAGGATCGTTTCGCTGCGCCCGGGCCTGGTGCCGCTTTTAGTGAAGCAGCCGTACGTCAAAAGGCTTGAGGGGCTCGCCTTAAAAAATATCCGGCTGCGGTTTTCCTGCGGAAAGAAAGAGATCGTTTCCGACATCGGCGAGCTGTTATTTACTGGGCAGGGTATTTCAGGCCCCCTGGTCCTGACGTTAAGCGGCAGGATAATCGACTGGCTCGGGGAGAACGGGCACGTCGCCGTTGAGATAGACCTCAAGCCCGCGCTTTCGCAGGCGCAGCTCGAGGAGCGCCTGTTACGGGAGATAAAGCTCGGCGCTACGAAAAGCGTAAAGAACCTCCTGAAAACCTTATTGCCGTTACGCCTGATAGAAGTGTTTTTGGAATGCGCCGGTATCAACGAGGATAAAAAAGCGAACCAGATAACCCAGCCTGAGCGTAAGACCATGCTCGCGGCGCTTAAAGGATTTTGCCTGGATATTGCCGGGGCGCTTCCCATAGAAGAAGCAATGGTTACCAGGGGAGGCGTGTCCGTGAAAGATATCAACCCGCGCACCATGGAGTCGCGTATCATAAAGGGCCTATATTTTGCCGGCGAGATGCTGGATATAGACGCGGATACCGGAGGGTTCAACCTGCAGGCGGCGTTTTCGACCGGATACCTGGCAGGGGAGAGCGCCTGCCGGGGCACGTAGCCTTCAAGTGGATATGAGAACGATATACTTAGCGTCCGATTCAAAGGCGAGAAAAGAGCTCCTGAAAATATTCGGTTTGCGCTTTAAAGTGGTTGCCAGCGGCGTCAAAGAAAGCGCCCGGCCGCACAACGCGTCGTACGCCGCGATGGTAAAACGCAACGCCCTGCGGAAGGCCGAGGCGGTCTCAAGGAGGGTAAAAGGCGGCATCATCATCGGCGCGGATACCATAGTCGTGCAGGGAACGCGCGTGTTCGGCAAGCCCAAAGACCTCAAAGACGCCGCCGCGATGCTCAAGAAGCTTTCAGGCGCGCCCCACTGGATCTACAGCGGTATCGCGGTCGTCGACAAAGCCACGGGGATAAAGAGGGTGGATTTCGAAAAAACAAAAGTGTATATGGACAGGCTGAAGGATAAAGAGATCGGCGCGTATTTTTCCCGCGTGTCTCCTCTGGATAAGGCGGGCAGTTTCGATATCCAGGGTAAAGGCGCTTTTTTTATCAGGCGCATCGAAGGATGTTTTTATAACGTGGTGGGGATACCCTTACGGAAACTGTACCTGCTGTTAAAGGGCGCAGGCGTCGAGGTATTTACGGTCGCCTGTTTCCTTTTGCCTCTGGCGGGGGTGCTGCTTTCCGGCTGTTCCAGCGAATATAACATAGTCACCGGCGAGCAGGAAGCCTATTATTACAGTACCGACCGGGAAGTGGCGATGGGGAAGTCGCTTCGGAAAGAGATTGAAAAGCAGTATAAGCCCGTGGATGACCCCCTGGTCCAGAAGCGGGTGCGGGATATCGGCAAAAGGATCGTCAGCGTCTGCGACAGGAAGGATATCTCCTACCATTTCATGGCCCTCGATGACGACCAGGTCAACGCGGTATCGCTGCCCGGGGGCTATGTCTATGTCTTTAAAGGGCTGATCGACAAGGTATCCGGCGATGATGAATTGGCGGGCGTCATCGCGCATGAAGTCGGCCATATAGTCGCACGGCACAGCATCAAGAAGCTCCAGGCGATGATGAGCTATAACCTGTTCAGGCTGCTTACCAGCCAGGTGCCTTCTTCGGGAGAAGTGGGCGCTGCCGCGGACATCGCCTTCACCGAGCTCTTTTTAGGCTATGCGCGGGAAGATGAATTGCTCGCCGATGAGTTAGGCGCCCGTTATGAAAAGCTGGCGGGTTTTGACCCGCGCGGGATGCTTACGTTCCTGAAGAAGCTGCAGGACATCGACCGCAGGAAGCCGTTAGCTCCGATAAATTATTTCAAGACCCACCCCTACGTGCCGGACAGGGTAAGGACCGTAAAACAGGAATTGGGGGAGGGCATGGATTTTACCGACTATATCAACATAGAGGAGAAGCCGCATGAATAAAAAAATAGGTGGGCTGATGATGGCCGTCCTGGCAGGAGCATTGATATGCGGGATGTCTGCTGTGCAAAACAAGAGGGAGACAAAGATGAATTTAACCAACCCCTTTGGAGTCCTGGAATTCCTCCACTGGAACCACGAATGGAACCATTACAAATATTCCAATTATAAAGAACTGGACAAGGCAGTTTCTTTGATGAAGCAGGCGGGCGTAGGATGGGTGAGGATGGATTTCCTGTGGAGCGATATCGAGCCGCACGAAGGTGCCTTCGACTTCAACAAATACGACTATCTCGTGGACCTCTTGTACAAGAACCACATCCAACTTCTGGGCATACTGGATTATTCTACAGACTGGGCGTCTGCCTGCGGCAAGTGGAATTGCCCGCCCAAAGACAGCGCGACGTTCCTGAATTTCGTCAGAAAGGTGGCCGGCCGTTACAAAGACAAGGTCAAATACTGGGAGCTTTGGAACGAGCCTGATTCTTACATATACTGGGAGCCCCAGGACGGCCTTGTGAGCTATTGCGCGCTGCTCAAAGAGGTCTATGGCGCGTTAAAAGAAATAGACCCCGAATGCAAAGTCTTGAACGGCGGCCTTGCCAACGGACTTGCCAGCATCAACCGCCTTTATGATAACGGGGCCAAGGATTATTTCGACATCCTGAACATCCATATTTTTGAATCGCCCCTCGATGCAATGGGTATCAAGAGGGTGATCGCCTATCCTAAGCTCGCGCACAAGCTCATGGTCAGAAAAGGCGACGGCGACAAGAAGATATGGGTCACCGAGATAGGCAGTCCCGGCGTGCCAAAGGGACAGAAAGTGAAGAACTGGTGGGCGGGCCCTAACCCGAACGAGCAGGAGCAGGCGAGTTGGGTCAGGATGGTATACGGGGAACTGCTCAAGAACCCCGCCGTAGAAAAGATCTTCTGGGCGTTTTTCCGCGACACTAAAGAGCACTGGGATAACGGCACGGATTATTTCGGCCTGATACGCTGGGATTTTTCCAAAAAGCCTTCGTTCGAAGCATACAGGGAATCCTATTTGGAATGGGAAAAGACACAGCCTGTCGCTGAAGCAGGCGGTTCAGGCGATCAGCGGCCTTTGCGGTAAGTTCGGATATTCCATCGTATGAAAATACAAAGCAAGGTATTGGCGTATGCGGTAAGCATGGTCCTGGTAAGCGTGGTGACTCTTTTTGGCGAGCTTGTCAAAAGGAGTATCGAGCCGACCAACCTTGTAATGTTCTATCTTTTGGCCGTCGTCTTTACGGCCATACGCTGGGGCAGAGGCCCGGCAGTGGTCACTTCAGTTGTAAGCGTTTTGGCATTTGACTTCTTCCTTATCCCTCCGTATCTTACTTTGAGCGTTTCCGATATTCAGTATGTATTTACCTTCGCCGGGTTTTTGATCGTCGGGATAGTGGTAAGCACATTTGCCTCCAGGGTAAAAGAACATCTCATTCAGCGGCAGACGGAAAAACTCCATTCCGCGTTATTGAGTTCCATCTCCCACGATCTAAAGACCCCGCTCGTGTCCATCACGGGCGCGTTGACCGCGCTGTTGGATAATAATTCCAAGTTAGACGAAACACATAAGAGAGAACTGTTGGCGAGCGCCTGCGGAGCATCCGACCGGCTCAACCGGATCGTCAATAACCTCCTGGATATGACCAAGGTTGAATCCGGCGTATTACGGCTTTCCAAAAAGCCCTGCGAGGTAAGGGACCTCATCGGCGCATGCCTTGAGCAGTTGAAAGACAAGATAGGCGAGAGGGGTGTCAAGACCGAAATTCCCAAAGACCTTCCGGAAGTATCGCTGGACTATCCTTTTATGCTGAAAGCGATCTATAACGTCATAGATAACGCCCTCAAATATTCTTCCCCCGATTCGCCGATCGAAATAAGGGCGTCGCAGATTTCCCGTAAAGTGAGTATAACGATACAAGACCACGGCGCGGGGATCTCCGCAGAGGACCTTCCGAAAATATTCGGGAAATTCTACAGGATTAAAAAAACCCAGAACGTTTCAGGCATGGGGCTCGGGCTTTGCATCACGCGGGGCATTGTAGAGGCCCACGACGGCAAGATCAGCGTCGAAAGCTCGCCCGGGAAGGGCTCTGTCTTCACGATAGAGCTTCCTTTGCCATAAGGGGGCAGGTATGCCGGAGCAGGATAATTTAAGAATCCTCGTGGTCGATGATGAAAAGGCTATACGCAGCTTCCTTAAGACTTCGCTTGTTTCTTACGGGTACTCTATTTTTGAAGCGGCGACGGCA
Source organism: Candidatus Omnitrophota bacterium (assembly GCA_041309005.1). Classification (GTDB taxonomy): domain Bacteria; phylum Omnitrophota; class Gorgyraeia; order Gygaellales; family Profunditerraquicolaceae; genus PPR-0468. The sequence goes on along the minus strand of JBFZAN010000008.1, from coordinate 591 downwards.
AAAGAAGCGCTGACAGCGGCAGTCGATGTCCACCCGGACGCCATTATACTTGATCTGGGGCTTCCCGACGCAGACGGCAGCGAGGTCATCGCCAGCATCCGTAAGCGCGCGAAGATCCCCATTATAATTCTATCCGTGAGGGATGAGCCTTCCGAAAAAATATCCGCGCTCGATGCGGGCGCGGACGATTACCTCACCAAGCCTTTTACCATCGGAGAGCTTCTGGCGCGCCTGAGGGCGGTGATAAGGCGCCTTGTGCCTCAGGAAAAGGGAGAAACGCTTGAGGCAGGTAAACTCACTATGGACCTCATGAAACGCCGGGTCACAGTAGGCGCCCGCGAAGTCAACTTACCCCCTACAGAGTACGACGTGCTGAAGCTTCTCCTGTTGAACGCAGGTAAAGTAATAACCCACCGGCAGATACTGCGGGAAATATGGAATAAAAACGAAAATTTCGAAGGTATCCTCCATCTCCTGCGAGTCACTATAAGCAACCTGCGCAGCAAGATCGAACCCAATCCCGACCGGCCTACCTATGTGCTGACTGAATCAGGCGTTGGTTATCGCCTGCGTTCAGAAGAGTAACGATCA
>JBFZAN010000007.1:0-51983 GCA_041309005.1 Candidatus Omnitrophota bacterium | reverse complement strand
CCATTACTCCCGCGCAGCTAAGGTTTAATGCCCCTCTGGGCAATGCTTCCCGGACGAACGGCGCTAATTTCAATAATGCAGGTTCTGCCACCGCATATGACGCGGCTAATGCGGCGAGGATCAGATTAAGCCAGGCTGGAGCCGTATGGACGGTCACTGTTCTGGCGAAAACCGGTTTTATTAGCCTGGGGACGCTTATACCCTTTGAAAGGCGGCGTTGTTTTATCGCCACCGCAGCCTATGGCGATCACGATGAAGTTGCGCTGTTACGGGATTTCAGGGACAGGTATTTACTTGCGAATAAAGCCGGAAACGCCCTGGTTGAGATGTATTATCTTGTCAGCCCTGCGATAGCAGGCTATATCGAACAAAGAGAGTGGGCGAAAAAGATCGCCCGGCTGCTCTTGGCGCCGGCGGTCTGGAGCGCAAAAAAACTTACGCATTAATCTCTGGTTATGCAATGAAAAAGGGCCTTACCTTAATCGAAGCAGGCATCGCTACGGTCGTGTTCACGCTGGTGCTTCTTTCAATGTTGAGCATTTTTGGCCAGGGGAACCTCTATTTACGCAAAAGCAGGCTACGGATCGTAGGATATAATGCGGCGAGGGGAATTGTCGAGCAATACTTTAACTGGACAGGAGGCTCGTATTCCCTGGATGGTTTAAGCGGCGCAGCCGGGGTAGTAGACCAGGCCTATTCAAATCCGCCTAACGCCGTTACCGTGAACAGCGTATCGTATGCGCCTACGCTTACCGTTGACAGCGCGCCCTGCGTTACTAACCAGCCGGGAGCTCAATGTACCGGCGGACCTCCCCTAAGCAACAGCGAGTTAAAGCAAGTCGATGTAACCGTAACCTGGTCCGGGGGGAGTTTTACTATCACCACCTTAAAAGCCAACTATTAACATGAGCCGCAAAAAGGGCGTTACGCTTATTGAAATCCTGTCAAGCCTTGCGATATTCAGCGTGATCGTAGTTTCTGCGGGGATAGTGCTCTATAATGTGTACAGGGATTGGCATAAACAAAGGATGTATGCCGGATGTATCAGCGGCGCGTACTGGGCAGCCGAACGGATGGCAACCGAGCTCAGGCAGGCTCAAGCAGCCCTTGTCTTTCAGACTACTTCGCCTTCAGTCTGGAGAGTCAGATTCAGGACCCCTGCTTCAGAGAGTACGAGCAGGGAGCGTATCTGGTATTGGCGCGGCGACAACGCTTCGGTAGATGACGAAGACGACACCTTTGGCTACGAGGGCGCATTTTATCGCGCGCAAACCGATGACGACTCATTTAATGCCAGCGGCAGCAGTAAGGCGCATTATCAGCGTCAGACTTTAGCAGGGCAGATTGTCGCCAACCCTTCAGGAAATAATATAGTTACTGAAAGCGCCTCCCCTTTAGTAGTTATTGAATTGACGCTAAGGCCGTATCCTGATAAGGCAGAAGGCCCTAATAACCGCAATTACACGGTCAAAACTACGGTGAGGAGAAGAAATTAATCCCTCAAGCAATTATGAAACGACCTAAGGTGTTATCAACGTCAAGGGGCCAGCTATTGCTGTTTGTCCTCTTCCTGCTTTTGATCACAGCCATAATGGCCGGCGGTTTATCCGCGGTATGGGAATCAGGGGTGCAGACCACCGGCTTGGAGCGGAATACAATCCTGGCTTTTTATCTGTCGCAGGCAGGCATAGAGCATGCCAAGATATGGGTGAAATACAATTCAGGCACTACCACCCAAAGCAATATCGCCTTAGGCCAGGGAAGATATAGTTTTACCGTGGCCAATCTGGGAGGCAACTCAAGAAGGCTTACGGCAACGGGCGAAGTGCTGGCGGGTAGCGAGATTATCGCAAAGAGGCAGATACGCGTTGACGTTGACAGGGTAGCTTTAACTCAGGCAAGTGACACGTGGCAGGAAATTTAAAGACGCTATATGCAGGCATATGCCTATAAAGCGAGGGACGAAAAAGGCAAGCTGGTAAAAGGGGTGACGACTGCCGAGAACGAGCTTGATTTATCCGGCCGCCTCGCCAAGCAGGCGCTGGTGCTTACCTTTGCCAAGGTCACTACCTTGCGGTCCCAGGCAACCCCCCTCAAAAGAATAAGCCGATTAAGCATCATCGAACTGTATCAGTTTACTTCACAGCTGGCCATTTCTCTTGATTCCGGGGTGAATCTATTGTCCAGCCTTGAAGATCTGTCGACGGGCCTGCCGAACCTCAAAGTCAAGAAGATCATAGAGACGATTTCCCGCAATGTTGAAACCGGCCGTTCGTTAAAAGACGCCTTATCGGACTACCCGGAATCATTCCCCAAATTATACACTTCGATAATCGGGGCGGGCGAGAGCACGGGAAAGCTACCGCTGGTATTAAATGACCTTACTAAGCTTCTTGAATGGCAGATAGACTTAAGCTCCAGGATCAAGGAAGCCTCGATCTATCCGTTGGTCCTTTTTGTTACCATGTTATTAGTGGTCGTAGCCCTGGTAACCATGGTTATCCCTAAATTCGAACCAATGTTCAAAGATATGGGCGTTGCGCTCCCGCTGCCCACACAGATAATTATGAATTCAAGTCATATAGTCAGAAGCTACTGGTGGCTGGGATTGTTATTGGCGGTTGCCGCATTTGTAGCGCTTAAATTTATCAGCTCAAAAGAAAAGGGCCAGCGCGAAATAGACAAATATAAGTTAAAGCTCCCTATTGCGGGCACGTTATTGGAAAAGATCGTGTTGTCGCGTTTCTGTCATACCTTTGCGCTCGCCTTGCGCTCCGGGGTCAATGTGTTCGCGGCGTTGGGCATTGCCTCGGAAGTCACCGGAAATAAGCATGTAGAGAGCATGATAGTAAAAGCCAGGGACTATGTGAATGTGGGAGAGAAGATCTCCACTTCTTTGCAGATGGCGGGTAATTTCCCGCACCTGGTCATTCGCATGATCAACATAGGGGAGCAGACCGGCACCTTAAGCGATTCGTTGGAAAAGGTGAACCAGTTTTACGACAAAGAGGTGCCTGCTGCGATAAAAAAAATGTTCGCGCTGTTCGAGCCCATGATGATCGTGTTTATGGGCGTGGTCGTCGGGGGGATCGCGATGTCGGTATTCCTGCCTTTGATGCAGGTAGTTTCTAAAGTGGGGGAGTAGAAAACAGTGGCCGGTATATTGGTAGGTATAGATATAGGCACCCGTTACGTGAAAGTAGCGGTATTTGAACAAAAGGCGAAACCATTATTAACGAATGCTTTTTGTTTTCCCGTCCCTTTTGACGCCTCTTCAGACAGCCACAAGCAGGTCAATACCGGCGCCCTGCTTAAGAAGATAACCGACAGTATACCTCTTAAAACGCTGCGCAGCGCCAAAGTCAGCGTGAATCTGCCGCACCCGGCGATCACCGCGCTTTCCGTGCTCCTGCCGGTAATGAGCAAAAAGGAACTTTCTTTCGCGGCGATCAATGAAGCGAAACAAAAGATGATCCCCCCTTCTGTCGCCGAGCATATCTTCGAGTGCCTTCTTCTGGGCGAGAAAGCGGTAAATAAAGTGGCAAAGTCAGAGGTCCTGGTGATCAGGACGGAAAACATGTATGTGCAGAAGATACTCGAACTCTTTAAGACCGTCGATATCACTCCTGCTTTGATCGCCCCTGCCTGCACCGTCACTCCCAGCGCGATACCCAAAGAGACGTGGGCAAAAGATGAAAACGTGGTGTTCGTGGACGTAGGGGCAAGTTCCCTGGATATTTCCATATGCAGGCAGCAGAAGCTGGAATTCGTGCGTAATATCGTCTACGGCTTCAATGATATCGTGGTGGATATCGCCCGCCAGCTGGGGGCGAACGAGGAAAAAACGGAGCAGGCGATCAGGGAACAGGGGGTGCCGGAAGTGCCCTTTGACATGAAGAACAAGGTCGCTATCGCAGAAGAGATCATGCGGCAGAAATACGAAGAGAGCCTGAATGCCGTCTCCGCGGCCGAATCTGGCGTCAATGCGCTGGAGCTTCGGATGCTGTGGCAGCCGCACCTGGAAAGGATAGTGCAGGAAATAAGGCGCTCGCTCATTTTCTACAGGGAGCAATCAGAGGGCAGGCGCATAGAGCAGGTGTATTTTTTGGGAGGGGTCAGCCAGATCAAGAATTTCATTACGGCGCTATCCGCCCAGATAGGGGGCCACTGCCAGGTCTTACTCCCTTTCAAGGAGATAGAGACAAGCAAGGAAGTACAGTTCAAAGACGAGCTCATCGAGACGCCGATTTTTACGAACGCGGCAACCCTCGCGTTAGGGATCCTGCGCCTTAAGGACGCCGACCAGGCGGCGGTCAATTTTCTTCCGATTGAATTGCGGAGAAAAGAAATAGTCAAGCGCAGGCGCCTTTTGGTGGTGCTGGCGGGGCTGGCGTTAATAGGCGTATTCGGCGCCGCGTCACTGCAGTTATTTTTAAGCAACATGCTGATAAATAAAAAGATCAAAGGTGTTGAGTTTGAATCGAGGAGGCTTAAACGGGTCGGCGCGAAATTGAAAGAGCTGCAGGATAAAGATAACAGCATCGAGCAAAGAAGCAGCCAGATAGAGCAAAAGGCCAAAGAGAAGCATGACCCTTCAAAGCTCATCGCTGATCTGAAGAAGTTCGTCCCCGCAGAGGTGGTATTCAGCAACCTGGCATTATCGCAGAACAAGATGACGCTCAAGGCTTTTGTGTTCGCCGATTACGAGCAGGCCAACGATATCATAGAAGATTTTAAGCATACCGTGGAGTCGCTGCCGTATTTAAAGAACGTGACGCTGTTACCGTTAAAGCTCGAAGAAATCTCCCCTCAGCTGTCCAGCGAAGAGGGTGAAGTAGTTTTGACGCAGGCTAAAATAAGGACTTTTACGCTTACCGCCGAAATAACGGGTAATTAGGATGGCGCGCATAAAGGCAGACGCATGAAGACATTAAATCTACCGTTACACGCGATAGTAATAGGGTGCCTGGCCATATCCGCAGGCATTTTTGCCTGGCAGCTTAAGGTAAATATCAATCTTAAACAGGCATTACGCGAAGGCCAGGAGCAGTTTAAGAATGAAGAGCGCGCCAGCAAGCAGGTGGAAGCGCTGGAGAAGCGCGCGGATGACCTGAGGCAAAAAGAGTCGCTTTTGCTTAAAAGGGTGCCCTATGGCGAGAAAGAGCCCTTAAGCCTTATCAAGAGCCTGGTTCGCCTGGGCCATGAAACGGAATTGAGGATAAGCGTATTCAAAATGAAGGACAAATCCGGGGAAAGCGAGGAAGAAAAAGAGGCGCAGGCCTCCCAGGGAGCATTACAGCCTTTGTATCTGGAAATGGAAGCCGAAGCAACCTTCCCGCAGTTGGAATCCTTCCTGGATAAGCTACTTCATCTGGAGAGGCTGGTTTCGATAGAAAATATGATCGTAAAGCGCGATAAGAAGATACTGCCATACCAGAAGATCGCCTTAACGCTTATCACCTATACCTTTACGGAGCAATAAGGAGAGGAGGGGGCTATAGTAACAAAAATACTTGACAAGAGGTTTTAGTATGTTACACTTTTTACAGGAGGTGATATATGAACAAAAAAGGTTTTACTCTTATCGAATTAGTCATGGTAATCGTAATTATCGGTATCTTAGCGGCTGTTGCCATACCCAGATTCGTAAGCCTCAAAGAAGATGCTGATCAGGCTGCCTGCAGAGGCAATATCGGGGCCTTAAGGAGCGCGATCTCTGCGTTCTACGCAAAATCAGCGGCAACCAATCAAATGGGGAATAACGGTTTTCCCGCTTCGATCGCCTCGTTGGCGACTACTGCCAACCGTCACGGCGAATCGTTCCTTGTGGGCGAAGAGCCGACGTGTCCGATGACCGGAAGCACCTATTCATCGCTCTATAGCAGCGCCGTAGGCATACTTCACGATCACGTTCATTAATAATTAACGTCATCAACAGACTTGTTTAGTTAGAAAGCCCTGTTTCTCAAGTTTAGCGAAACAGGGCTTTTTTATTCCATGGACAATATTTCCCGGGACAAGGCAGTTGTTATCGCGCTTGCGTTATTGTGCATTATCCTCTATGGCAATACGCTGTGGAGCCCCTTTGTGTTTGATGACCTGCACAGCATCCAAAACAACCTTTTTATAAAACACCCCCGTTATGCAAGCCTATTTTTTCAAGGGTATTATACTTCGGAGACGATCGTCCAGCAGGGGATGTTCCGCCCCCTGTTATTACTTACTTTCGCGCTCAACTATTTTTTTAGCGGGCTGCGCCCTTTAGGGTACCACCTTATCAATATCCTGTTGCATTTCCTGAACGCCGTCTTACTATATTCGCTGCTTAAGGCCCTGAAAAAAGATATCCCGTGGGGAGTATGCACGCTGGTCACGCTGCTGTTCGCCGCCCATCCGCTTAATACCGAAGCAGTGGGCTATATCACGAGCCGTTCCGATGTATTGCTTACTTTCTTTATCCTCTGCGGGTGCATCTTGTATATCAGGGGAAAGATCTGGTTTTCCCTTGTCTTGTACTTGCTCGCGCTTCTCACCAAAGAGATAGCGCTGGTGTTCGGCTTGCTCATTATCGCCTACGATTTCAGCTTGAGCGCCTCCGGAAAGCTTTTTCTCGGCCGGATCAGGCAAAGGGGTATTTTTTATATCATTCTGATTGCGGTTACGGCCAGCTATTGGTCATATCGCGGCTTCGTTTTGCATTCCCACATTGCCACAATTTCCTCGGTAGCGCCTCTTCGCAGCGCGTGGTCCAATATCCTCGTTCAATCGGCAGTAACATTCTTTTATCTCAGGATGTTTCTTTGGCCGTATCCTTTATCCATCCATCATCCCTTCCCCGGCCTTAATTCTTTGTGGGACCCCATAGCGTTCAGTTCTGTGGCAGCCATTGCCTCGATGGGTATTCTTGTCGTCGCGCTCAAAAAGAAACAGCCTCTCATAAGCTTCTGTATAGCCTGGTACTTGATCTGCCTTTCTCCTAAGTTTTATGCGCGTTTGTACGTGGTCGCGGCAGAGCACCATTTTTACCTCGCGTCCATAGGCGTATATATCATGATCGCGGCCCTTTTGTCAAAGCCGTACCTGCGATGGCGGCGTCCGATTGTGTACGCCGCAGTTTCTTTCTTTATCGCCTGCAGCATCCTGACGTGGTCCAGGAACCATGATTGGAGCGACGCCTTCAGGCTATGGAGCCACGAATTAAAGGTAGAGCCTTCTTCAACCATCGCCATGTATAACCTGGGGGTTCAGTATTTAGAGCGGGGAGATTATGCGCAGGCGCGGCGGTTGATCGAGGAAACCATGGCGCGTTCAAAGACCCTGGAGAGCCAGGTAAGCGCGCGGATAGGACTGGCTTTTATCGCCGAGAAAGAACGCAGGTTCCCTGAAAGCGTGCGGCTGCTTGAAGAAGCGGCTAAGATAGACCAGAGGAATTATTATATCTATAATTTTCTGGGAAGGGCGTATGCCGCCATGGGGCGGGAAAAAGAAGCTGAAGGCGCCTGGCGCAAAGGCTTGAGCCTGAGCCCCCGTGCTTCAGAAATACAGGGGGCCATGGGAAGATTATATCTTGCGCGAAACGACCATGCCCGCGCAGAGTACTTTTTCAGAGAGGCGATCGAGTCGAACCCGGATTCATATATGGCATACTATGAGTTAGGCAAGCTGCTTGAAGAAAGGCAGGATACTGCGGGGGCCATAAAGGCGTATCGTAAATCCGTGGCGTTAAACCCCGCCTACGCGTATTCCCGCTACGCGTTAGGGACGCTCTTCGCGCAACAGGGGGATTTACGCGCGTTACGGCAGCTGGAAAAGGCGGCAGCGCTTGCGCCCGATTTCCCCGAGGCCCACAACAATCTCGCGGTACTTTACGCTTCAATGAGCCCTCCCCGGTTGGAATCGGCCAGGCTTCATGCTCAAAAAGCCCTTTCTTTAGGCTACAAGGTCGACGAGGCATTCCTGAAGATGCTGGGGTTACCCAGGGACCAGGCTCAATAACCGCCGCTTAAGAGATCGTATAGTTTTTTCTTTCTTCTTTAACGTACGCGCTTTGTTCAGGATTTTTTTTCGCCAGGTCTTTGATTTCCGAGGCGATCTGAACGATGCGGGCAGGGGCGAATAGCGGCAGGTAGGCGTTTGTGACCGCGCCGATATGGATCTTCAATAACGGGGCTTTTTGTATTTCACCGAACCTGTTTTTTATCAGGATGCAGCCTTTGAGCCTGTCGTCAGGGTCGTAAAAAGAAACGATCCCCTGGTCGAACTCTCGTACAATGGATGTGCCGATTTCATCCACCGTTTCAGGGCTGGTGATGTACACGAAATCATTGGTCTGCGTCTGGGCAAGGAAATCGGTCGCAACGCCTAACTCCCGTAGCGTCTTAAGAATGAGCATCCCCGTGTACTTAAGCGCCGCCTCGCCCCGCTCAAACCCGTAACGGTAATTCAGTTCCTTAAACCCGTGCAGTTGTACGTAGCTTACAGCGAACGATTCTTTAATGTCTATCAGCTTCTTTAAATCCGCAAACAGGCGGGTTTGGCCGGGAAGCCTGGTGGAGTTATTGATGTCCAGGTGCCTGGTGGTGCGGTAAAGGTTCAATTTGACCTTAAGGAAAAGCTCTTCTTCTATGAGGGACTTTTTGATGTAATCATCCGCGCCCGCATAGATAAGGCGCGCGGCATTCAGAGGCTCTTTATCGGGTATGAGGAAGAACATCGGGACAAGGTTATAGGAGAAGTTCTTCCTCAACACTTTGCAGATGTCCAGGCCGTTTATATTGGGCGAGTGAAAATCGGAGATGATCAGGTCAACCATCTCCCGCTCCAGGTTTTTCAAGGCATCATGCTGGGTGGAGAACGCCTTAACCTCATAGCCTTCTCCTACCAGAAGCAGCACGATATAGTCCTGGAGACGCTGATCCTCGACGATAACCGCTATTCTTGTTTTACCGGCCTGGTCCAATCCGCTCCTCCGCTTAATTCAATTATTATAGCAAATTTATAAGAAAAATTGTAGGTTTTTTTGATTTATTTGATACAATAAAAGAAATATTCCGGCGGTGCCGGATGACGAAAAAGAGGTTTTAGAATGGCCAAATACGGCGACCTGGAAATCATCATCCCCGCCTATAACGAAGAGGCCGCTATAGGAGACGTGGTAAAAGGGGCCAGGCAGGTTTTGGGCGGGGAGTGCCGCATAGTGGTAGTGGACGATGCTTCGCTAGACAGGACCTCTGAGGTTGCCAGGGCTGCCGGAGCCGAGGTTATCCGCCATGGCTGTCATATCGGCAACGGCGCGGCGATAAAAACCGGGTTGAGAAACGCCAAAGCGGGTTTCGTCGCGTTCATGGACGCGGACGGCCAGCACGCGCCGCAGGAATTGCGGCTGCTTCTGGATTCCCTGGGAGATTATGACATGGTTGTCGGCGCGAGGGACTTTTCAAAGCCGTCTTTGCGCAACGCGGCCAACCTCTTTTACAACGCCTTTGCCAGTTACGTGACGCGGTTCAGGATCGCCGACCTGACCAGCGGTTTTCGCGTGGTCAAGAGGGAGGCCGCCCTTAAGTTCATATACCTTCTGCCCAACACGTTTTCTTATCCTACCACGCTTACGCTTGCATTCCTGAAGTCGGGAAGGACGGTCAAGTATGTCCCCGTGAAGCTAAGGCCCCGCGTCCTGGGTAAAAGCAAGATCCGTTTATTCAGGGATGGGGCGGGTTTCTTTCTTATCATCACTAAAATAACCACGATATTCTCTCCCTTCAGGGTGTTCCTGCCGGTGAGCGCTTTGCTTTTCCTGGCGGCGGCCGGCCACTACGCCTATACCTTCATATTTTTTCACCGCTTTACCAATATGAGCGTCTTGCTTTTTACATCGTCTCTTATGATCTTCATGCTGGGGCTTATTTCCGAACAGATAAGCCAGCTGCGCATGGACAGGACGGAATAAGGACAGGCGCTATGATCCACGTCGCTATCGGAACCAAGGCGCAGCTTATCAAGATGGCGCCCGTGCTATGGGGCCTTAAAAGGAGACAGATCGTCTTTAATCTCGTAGACCTCGGCCAGCACGCGCTGATTACGAGGGATTTGCGGAATGAGTTCGGTTTAGATGAGCCCCATGTATGCCTTGGCAAGGACCGCAATATTGCTACTGTGGCTTCGGCCTTACGCTGGCTGGGGGGCATAGGTTTAAAAAGCCTCGCCTGCGGTTCGCACCTCAAAAAAAAATTATTCCAGAACCAGGGAGGAGTCTGCCTTATCCACGGAGATACTATTTCGACGCTGGTGGGGCTTTATCTGGCAAAGCGCTCGGGGCTTAAGGTCGCGCATATCGAGGCGGGCTTACGCTCTTTCTGCTGGCGCGAGCCTTTCCCTGAAGAGACTGTCAGGCTCCTGGCGATGCGGTTCTCGGACATACTATTTGCTCCTTCAGGGTGGGCCTTTGATAATTTGGCCAGGATGGGGCTTAAGAAAAAAGCGGTCCTGCTTTCCTCAAATACAGGCCAGGAGACTGTCGCCTTCAGCCTTGCGAAAAGCTCTGCCTCAAGCCCGCCAGAAGTGCCCTTTTGCCTGGCGACCGTTCATCGCCTGGAAAACATATTTTCTAAGAAACGGCTGCTTTACATAATCGAATTGCTCGAAAGGGTAACGTCTTTTATGCCGGTGGTCTTTATCCTCCACGAGCCAACAATGCGCAGCCTCCGGCGTTTCGGCCTCACGGCGAAGGTCGAGGCGATAACGCGCCTGTCTTCCTTGAAGATCGTTTCGCACAGGCAGTTTGTAGGATTGCTGCATCAATGCGGCTTCGTGATTACGGACGGAGGCAGCGTCCAGGAGGAGGCCTGTTACTTAGGCACGCCGTGCCTGCTTTTAAGGCGTTATACGGAAAGGACCGAAGGATTGGGAGCAAATGCGGTACTTTCCCGCTTTGATCAAAGTAAGACAAGCCATTTTATAAACCATTACACGGAATTCCGGATGCCGCCCCGGCGTGTACCGGATATCCCTGCTTCCGAGATGATCGTCGATACCCTGCTTAAGGATGGCCTGTCCAGATGAACGTATTATTTTTTGTATCCGCCCTGGCGTTGGGCATGCTCGCCAATTCCGCGATGTTCTGGCTATTGCTCGGCAAAAGAATGCCTTTTTTGTCGGCGATCAGAGTGACGTGCGCGGCGCAGGCGCTCAATAAGCTTCTTTTTACCGGTTCAGGGTATGCCTCGATGGCCTGGAAGTTGCATAAGGAAGGCATGCCGGCGCATAAAGCCCTTTCGGCATTCGTGGCGCTCGAGGCGTGTTCGGTCTTGCCCTGGCTGGCGTTGGGTTTGTATTTCGGCGCGAAGATCTCCGGCAGGGCGCCTCTCTTCCTCGTATTTCTTTTGCTTCTTATCCTGGTCTTCGCCGCGTACAAAAGAAAGTCTGCGGCAGGTTTCTTAAAGAATGCATTACGGTATCTTAAGGAGTTGCGTTACAATCTTTTCTTGGTCGCCGCGTGTTCCTCGCTCGGCGTTATGTGCGGAGTCGCGTATTATCTTTTTTTCTTTAAGGCGTTCGGCGTGGCTCTTTCTCCTGCCGGGGCGCTGAAGATCGCATCAATAGCTTTCAGCGTGGGGTATCTTTCCCCGTCACCTGGCGGGTTGGGCTTCAGGGAGGGCAGCGTTATATTCCTGCTTACGCAGCAGCACGTTACGATGCAGCATTCTTTGTATATCGCTGCAATGGACAGGCTCGTATCCAGCGCCGTGGTGTGCGCGGCAGGGTTTTTATGCGCTGCCGGGATTTTACGGGGCGTATTGCGTAAGCGCGAAACCCTATGATTTCCCTTGACATAATGCCATTGTATTTTATAATTCTTAAGAGAGGTATATATGCCAAGAATAATGATCGTGGACGATGCCGTTTTTATGCGGCAAATGATTGCTAAGATCCTCATAGCGGAAGGTCACGAGATCTGCGCTGAAGCTTCAAGCGCGAAAGAGGCGGTGGAGAAATACAAACAAATCAAGCCCGATCTCGTCACCATGGATATCGTGATGCCGATGATGGAAGAATTAGACGGCATAGGCGCGGTCCGTGAAATAGTTAAATTCGACCCTAACGCTAAGATCCTGGTATGTTCGGTCATGGGCCAGCAGTCGCTCGTAGTCGAGGCTATCCGCGCCGGGGCAAAGGACTTTGTGACCAAGCCGGTACAGCCTTCGCGCCTGATCGAAGCAATCAAAAGCGCCTTAAAGGCTCCCGAGAAAAAATCTTAAAGCACATTCAATCCACCTGTCCTTCGGCGTAAAGGCTTTTCGATAATACAGACGTATTATGTAAAACCAATAATCCGAAAGAATGGAAGAGATCAATTTTAGCGATATCCAGAAGGACGCCTTAAAAGAAATAGGCAATATCTGCGCCGGGAACGCCGCAACCGCCCTTTCCCAGCTACTGAAGACCAAGATCAGCATCGTAGTGCCGAGGATCCTATTTTTGCCCTTGGAGCAGGTCCCTGACGCCGTAGGCGGGCAGGACAAGCTCGTGGCAGGTTTAGTGTTAAGGGTGCTCGGAGACCTTCCCTCTACGATCGTGTTCATATTCTCCCAGAAGGACGCGGTGAGCCTGGCGTCCTTGATGACGGGTAAGGCCCTTACCAACGGGGGCGTAATCGGCGACCTGGAACGATCCGCCCTGAAGGAAGTCGGCGTGATCCTGGCCAACGCGTATCTCGGGGCATTGGGCACGTTCGTAGGAATGGGGCTTGTGCCCACGGTGCCCGAATTGATCGTGGACATGGCCGGGGCGATCATCGATTTCGTGCTGATCGAACTGGGCAGCGATTCGCAGTACGCGTTGCTGGTGGAATCGGAATTTAAAGAAATAAGGACGTCGGTCACCGGCCATTTTTTCCTAATCCCTAATCCCTCTGGCCTTGAATTGATCGTGAGAGCCATCGGCTAACAGACAATCCGAGTTACTTTATGCAAGACAGCTACAGAGAGTTATTCCTTTCCGAATCTCAAGAATACCTGAGCATCGTAAGCAACTGCCTGGTGAAGCTCGAAGACAATCCTTCCGACATGGAATCATTGAACGAGATCTTCCGTTGCATCCACACCTTAAAGGGGATGTCGGCGACGATGGGCTTCGATAAGCTCACCCGCCTGTCCCACCAGATGGAGAGCCTGCTGGATGAACTGCGCGGCCAGCGAAAGAAGATCACGCCGGAAATAATGGATGCGCTTTTTGCGACCGTCGATATCCTGGAGCAGCTTACCGAAGAGGTAAAGCTGAAGCAGGAATCAAAAATAGATATCAACCTCTGCCTGGAAAACCTCAAAAACTTGTTTACGGCGCAGCCCGGGTCTTTAGAGGCCAATGATACGCCGAAGGAGGTAAAGAAGGTCCCGCAGGGCCAGGAGATCGTGCTTGAATTTAGCGATGAGGAATTAGGCAGGCTCAAGCAGATAAAAGACAACGGGTTTAATATATTCAAGATTAAGGTCGTGATTTCCAAAGATTGCACCCTGAAAGAGGCGAGGCTTTTTCTGGTGATGAACAACTTGCAGAAGATAGGCGAGATAGAGAAATCTTTTCCGCCCCTGGAAGATTTACGGCAAGGCAAGATCGATTACTCGTTCGTGATAATTTTGGTCTCAAGGGAAAACCAGGATATCGTCCGCCGTTCATTGCTGGCCGTCTCCGAGATAGAAAGCGTGGAGGTCGGTAATTTAGATATCACTATCAGGCCGCAGGCGCAAGCCGGGGGCGCTTCTTACGTGAAGAAGATCCAGAGCATGCGCATTCCCGTCGAGAGGCTTGATAAGATCATGAACCTTATGGGCGAGCTGGCAATAGCCAAGATCCGCCTGGTGCAGATCAGCCAGTCCCGTAATATCGAGGCCTTGGAAAGCGTGAGCGTCGTGCTTGACCGCCTGATCTCGTCTCTGCAGGATGAAGTGATGCAGACCAGGCTCTTGCCCGCCTCTTACGTCATGGACACATTTCCCAGGATGGTCAGGGATCTCGCAAAAAAGCAAAGTAAAGAAGTGAGCTTGGAGATCACCGGCGGAGAAATAGAATTAGACAGGGTCGCCCTGGATGAGATAAGCGACCCCATGGTGCACCTTATACGCAACGCGATCGACCACGGTATCGAGACCCCCCAGGAAAGAAAAATGGGGAAGAAAGACCCTTGCGGCAAGCTTGTGATCCAGGTGAGCCGCCAGAAGGGGCAGATCTTCATTGAGATCAAGGATGACGGCAGGGGGGTTGATTTTGAAGCGGTCAAGCGGGTTGCCTTGAACAAGGGGCTTATCCCCGAGGAGGAATTGAAGGGAATTGACGAGAAGAGGATCCTCGACCTGATCACGCTTCCCGGGTTCTCCACCGCCAAGAAAGTCACGGACATTTCGGGCCGCGGCGTGGGGCTTGATGTCGTGAAATCAAAGATAGAGGCGTTGGGCGGGAGGCTTGAGTTTGAGACAGTCCTGGGCCAGGGCAGCCGGTTTATCCTGACGCTGCCCTTGACGCTCGCTATTATCAAGGCGATGCTGGTAAGAGTAGAGCAGGAAATATTCGCCCTTCCTTTGATGAGCGTCAGGGAGATCATCAAGATAAACGAAGACGAGCTTAAGTTCATACAACACTTTGAGGTGGCCAGGGTCAGGGAAGAGATTATCCCCATTGTCAGGCTGAATAAGGAGTTGGGTATTGAAATCGGGACGGTAGAAAACAAACCCGCCGGCGCGGACGAACGGCTTTCGGTGATCATCATCGAATACGGGCAGAAGGCCTTAGGCCTTGTGGTGAGC
Organism: Candidatus Omnitrophota bacterium; assembly: GCA_041309005.1. Lineage (GTDB taxonomy): Bacteria > Omnitrophota > Gorgyraeia > Gygaellales > Profunditerraquicolaceae > PPR-0468. The sequence continues at coordinate 37,188 of JBFZAN010000007.1, read as the reverse complement.
CAGGTCTTAGGCGAGCAGGATATCGTGGTCAAACCTTTGGGCACGATAATCAAAAGGACCAAGGGGATCGCGGGGGCTACGATACTGGGCGACGGGAAGGTGGCGCTTATCTTGGATACGATGAGCTTAAGATAGAAAGGGGGCGTAATGGGAGATCTAAATTTAACCGCCGAACAACTGGATATTTTAAAAGAGATAGGCTCGATCGGGGCGGCAAATTCGGCCACGGCATTAAGCCAGCTTTTATGTAAAAAAGTTTCCATCAACGTCCCGCAGGTAAAATTACTGGGCGCCGAGCAGCTCTTCGAGTCTTCTTTTCTTTCCCAGCCCCAGGAGATCGGCATCGCGGCTTCATCTAACATCCTGGGCACGCTTACCGGGGGAATGCTTGTGTTATTCTCCCAGAAAAGCGCGCTGCTCATGATCGATATCCTGATGAGAAGGGAGATCGGTTCGACGCAGTTTTTCAACATTATGGACGCCTCCGCCCTTTCGGAATGTTCGAGCATCCTGTGTTGCTCCTACCTGAACGCGATCACGGAGTTCTTAAGCCTCTATAAATTAGTCCCCTCCATAAACCAGATCTATATGGACAGGATAGAGAACCTGATGAAGATCCTGGTAAAGGGCTTCGTCGACTCCAACGTGGGCTATATCCTTCCGATAGAGAACAACCTGGTGATCGAAGAAATCCAGGTTAACCTGTTCGTGATATTTTTATTGAATTTGGAAAGCATCAAGAAGATCCTGCAAAGCGTGGGGTTATGAGCAAAGAAGTCTTCGCGTTAGACATAGGGACGAGGAAGGTCATGGGGATCATCGCTTCTTTGCAGGAGGCGATCCGGATCGAGGCGGTAGAGGTCATCGAGCATGTAAGCCGTCCGATGTTCGACGGCCAGATCCATAGCATTGAAGAGGTCGCCGCGGCCGTTTCGAAGATCAAGCTCGCGCTTGAATCGCGCACAAAAAAGAAGCTGCGGCAGGTAGCGGTTGCGGTGGCGGGAAGGAATCTTGTTACCTTCAGGAGTAAGGTGAGTAAGGCCTTTGAGGCCGAGCAGGAGGTAACGCAGGAAATGATCAGGGGCCTTGAGTTTGAAGGCGTGGAGAAAATAGTCAGGGATTCGGGTAACGACCTCATGCAGTTTTATTGCGTCGGTTACAGCCCGAGGTACTATGAGCTGGACGGCGAGAAGATCTCGACTTTGTTAGGCCACCGGGCCCGCTCGATCGCGGCGGAAGTAATCGTCACGTTCCTGCCGCGCGTAGTGCTTGACAGCATGTTTTCGGTCCTCAAAAAGGCGGGTCTTGAGGCTACCAACATTACCCTGGAGCCGATCGCAGCGCTCGGGGCGATAATCCCGGAAGAGATGCGCAATCTCAATATAGTGCTGGTGGATATCGGAGCAGGGACCTCGGACCTCGCGCTCACCAAAGACGGCAACGTGTACGCGTACGCCATGGTCGCCGAGGCAGGGGATGAGATCACAGAGCATATTTCCCGTCTTTTATTGACGGATTTCTCTACCGCCGAGCGGATCAAGAGAAAACTGGACTCTGACGAGGGGATCGAATACGAAGATATCTGGGGAAAGCGCTGCGCGATTGAGGCGGCGAGCGTGAAAAAGGAACTGTTGCCTGCGGTGAGGAAATTGGCGCAGTCGATTGCCGGCGCAGGCCTCGATTTAAACGGCGGGCCGCCCCATGCGGTGGTAGCGGTAGGAGGGGGAAGTCTCACGCCTTTGCTTATGCAAGAGTTGACAAGGAGTTTTGGCGTCGCCGAGGGCAAAGCAGGCATCCGGCTCCCTTATATGATACGGCAGGTCAAAGACCTCACCGGCGCGTTAACCGGCCCCGAAGCGATAACCCCCATCGGGATCGCACTTATGGCCGTTCATTCTCTGGGCTTGCGCTTTATGGACCTGGAGGTCAATGGCAGAAAAATGAGGATGCTGGATTTCCAGCAGAAAAAAGATATTATGGGAGCGCTTACTCTTTCGGGCGCGCTCAGCAATAAGAAGCTGTACCCGCGGCCCGGTTTATCTTTGACCGTGGAAGTGAACGGCCAGTTGCGGGTTATCAAAGGTACGCTGGGTGAACCCGCCAGGGTCAGGGTAAACGGTCGCCCGGTATCCTCCCTTACCGATAGAATAGAGAGCGGCGATGTCATAGAATTCCAGGAGGCCCTTGACGGTAAAGACGGTAGCGCGCGCGTCGGGGACCTGACGGCACCGGAAAGCCTCGAGATCTTCTTGAACAAAGAAGCATTGAAAGTATGCCCTCCCGTGACCATGGATGGAGAGCCGGTAGCCATAGATGCCCCTGTGCACGACCGGGCCAAGATAGAGGCCTCTTCGCTTAAAGTCAGGGATGTCTTGCGCTACGCGCATAGCGACGCGGCCGACCTTTCGGAACGCCAGATACTGGTTAACATAAACGGGGCCCCAAGGATCCTGACGCAGCGTAATTTTACCGTGCGCCTTAACGCGGGCCCATGCGAACTGGATACCGAGCTGGGCAGCGGTGACGAGGTGGAGTTCGCCTATAATGAGCCCACTCACTACAGGATCAGAGACGTCTTGAATATTCCGCCTGCGTTAGAGACGATGCGCGTGAATGTGGATGGGGAAGATATCGAGGTCGCTATCGGTACCGCGGAAGTCTTCATGAATGGCAATCAGGTGAAGCCGGAAGAGTTCCTGATAGACGGCGCGGATGTCAAAATATGCCGCGCAGAGAACCGGCAGGTGCTGCTTTCGGAGATATTTAAATATATTGAATTCGATCCTTATAAAGGGCTGGGCAAGAATATCAGGATACTGGTGAACGGCTCCCCGGCCGGATTCACGACGCCGTTAAAAGAAGGCTCGAGGATAAGGATACTGTTTGAAGACAGGCAGTAACGCAGCGTTAATAGATATGTTTGTTATTTTGCCAGGAGGTACCCGATGGAAGTCCATAATTATATGGAGGACATAGTCGAAGACGAACTGAACACGCTGTTTGAGGAAACCGAGGACGTCTGTAAATGCCAGAAATGCAAACTCGATATCATGGTATGGGCTCTTAACAGGCTCTCTCCCAAATACGTGATCACGGATAGGGGCAGGGTCTATACGAAACTGAAAGAACAGGAAATTCAGTTCAGGGCGGATGTCGTCAGGGAGATCACCAAGGCAATCTTGCACGTGAGCAAGAATCCACACCATTAAAATATGCCCACGATGGATATTCATAAAGAAACGCAGTTTTTAAGCGACCAGGAGTATCTCAAGGTGATCGATTTCATCCAGGAACACAAAGGTATGGAGATAGGCTCCTATCGCAAGAGCTTTGTGCTGCGCCGGCTGCGTTTAAGGATGTGGGCTGCCAAAGCCACCCGCTGCGAAGAATACCTCGCCCTTTTAAAGGCCGATCCCGAAGAATTCCACCATTTTTTAGACGCGCTGGGAATCAATGTCACAGAATTCTTTCGCGATCCCGAAGTTTTTACCAGCGTGCGTAAGTCCGTGCTGCCGGAATTACTCGAGCGCAAGGTATGCGGCGGCCGGGGGCATATCCGCATCTGGTCTGCGGCCTGCGCTTCGGGAGATGAGCCTTATTCCATAGCGATCATGATGAAAGAGGAACTGGAGGCAGGAAAAGAGCATGTGGCCGTGAGCATCAGCGCTACCGATATGGATAAAGACGCGCTTGCGAAAGCGCGCAAAGCAGAATATAAGGCTAATGATTTAAGAAAGTTAGATAAGAAAACTCTTGATAAATATTTCATCCCGACTTATAATAACCTGTATAATTTAAAAGACGAAATAAGGCGGATGGTGAACTTCCAGGAACATAATCTGCTTACGGATGCCCCTTTGAAGTTCATGGACATCATTTTTTGCCGTAATATGATGATATACCTCAACCGCCAACAGCAGGAAGAACTGTCAAAAAGATTCCACCAGGCCCTTAATCCCGGCGGGTACCTGGTGGTGGGCAAGATAGAAAATATCTGGGGGAGCGCCCTTTTTTCTCCGGTAGGGGTGCACGATAAGATATATCAAAAGATTTAACGAGGAAACTGCACGCTTGAAGGAATACGAAACCACGCGTTAAAAACAAAGGAGGTAGTAGTATGTCAAGAGTATTGGTGGTGGACGATGCGTTGTTTATGCGCCGGATGCTCTCCGATATCCTGAAAAAAGAAGGGATTGAGATCTGCGGCGAGGCGGAGAATGGCAAAGAGGCGATTGAAAAATACCAGCAACTGAAGCCCGACATGGTCACCATGGATATCGTGATGCCGAAGGTGGAAGAGATCGACGGTATCGCCGCGGTGAAAGAAATCATGAAGCTGGACCCTCAGGCGAAGATCATTATGGTTTCCGCGATGGGCCAGCATTCCCTGGTGGTGGAGGCCATTCAGGCAGGGGCAAAAGACTTCGTGACAAAACCGTTCCAGCCTTCGCGCGTGGTCGAGGCTTTAAAGAGGGTTTTGGGAGGGTAATTGGAAGCCACTATGGAACAAAAGCTGATCGAAGTGAATATGGCGGCAATGGAAATCGTGCAAGGGGATACCCGTTTGGTGACGCGCGGCCTGGGATCGTGTCTTGGTGTGACGCTTTACGATGCGTCCCGCAAGATAGGAGGCATGGCCCATCCCATGCTCCCGGATATAGATAAAGCAAAAATTAAATCAAACCCTTCGCGTTTCGTCAATTCCGCGATCAGGAAGATGGTTGAAGAACTGGAAAAAAAAGGATGCACCAGAGGCGACCTTGCCGCGAAATTATTCGGCGGGGCCCATATGTTCGGATTTATCACCTCCGACAGCATCCTTAATGTCGGCCAGAAGAACATAGAAATGGCGCAAAACATTCTCAGGGAACTTAATATTAAACTGGAGTGCCAGGAGATCGGCGGCAGCTTCGGAAGGACCATAGAAATGAATTTAGAGACCGGCAAGGTGCTGGTAAAGACGGTTTCCTGGGGAGAGAAAGAAGTATAACGGTATACTCATGGATAAAAAAATCCGCGTCTTAGTAGTCGATGATTCATTCCTGATGCGCCAGATCATTTCCGACATCATTAATAGCGACCCAAACTTAGAGGTCATAGATAAAGCCAAAGACGGCAAGGAAGCGCTGGAAAAGGTATTCTCGCTTAAACCGGATGTGGTGACCCTCGATATAAATCTGCCGCTTTTAGACGGCTTATCCGTGCTGGCAGAAATAATGAAAAAACAGCCTACCCGCGTGGTGGTCGTATCCGCCTACACGCGTTCAGGCGCGACCGCCACCCTCAAGGCGCTGGAATTAGGCGCTATAGATTTCATCGCCAAACCGTCGGGCGAGATATCCCTTGACATCAATACGCTTAAAGACGAGATACTCTCCAAGATAAAATTAGCCTACGCGGTAGAGCTTGATAAAATACTTTCCGGCAGCCACGCGGCGCTGGACGTCGCGCGCGCCGAGGCACGGGCGCCGAGCGTAATAAAGAAGATGGTGGTGATCGCCGCTTCTACGGGAGGGCCAAAGGCGGTATTGGATGTGATGCATGATATCCCCGCGGGCCTGCCTGCTGCCTTTCTGATCGTGCAGCATATGCCCGTTGGGTTTACCTTGAGTTTTGCCGAGAGGATATCGTGGCAGTCGCCGATCAAGACAAAAGAGGCCGAAGAAGGGGATGTGGTGCTTGCCGGCCAGGCATTCGTCGCGCCCGCGGGCTACCACATGGTAGTGGAAGCCGAGAAGCAGCAATTAAAAGTAAAATTGAACCAGGACCCATTGGTGAATTTTGTCCGGCCTTCCGCGGATGTCACCATGAGCTCTATCGCGGAAGTATGCGGCGAAGATACTATAGTGGTGGTATTGACCGGCATGGGCAAAGACGGCTTAGAGGGGGTCAGGCGGATAAAAGCAAAAGGCGGTTTTATCATCGTGCAGGACGAAAAGACCTCTGCGGTGTGGGGCATGCCGAAGGCAATCTATGATGCGGGTCTTGCTGATCTTGTCCTGCCGGTGCAGGATATAGCCAGGGCAGTAAAAGAGCGCATATAATCGAGGTACGTAATGGATGAGAAATTATCGCTTAACCAGCTTGATTTAATGAAGGAGATAGGCACTATAGGCTCCGCGACCGCGGCTACCGCATTGGCGGACCTGATCGCCACAAAGGTAGAGATCGCCGTTCCCGAGGTAAGCCTCGTGCCGATAGAGAATTTGCATAAATTATTGGGCAAGATGGACAGGCTGTTCTTCGTGCTCGATATGGAGATCAAGGGGGATATCATGGGCAGGATATTCCTGCTGTTCTCTCCCGAAGACGCAAAATACCTTTCAAGCGCCCTCCTGGGAAAACCCCAGGACGAACTTGATTTTAATGACCCCATGTTCCAGTCGTCGCTTAAAGAATCGGCTAATATCCTGGGCGGGGCGTATGTATCTGCGTTAGCCGAACTCATCCATCAGCATATCCTTACCTCTGTTCCTTCCCTGGCTATCGACATGGTAGGCGCTATCCTGGATTTTATCTTTATTCAAATCGCCCAATATTCGGTGGAGGCTATTTTTATCAAGACCGACATGAAAGTAAAGGGATTGAACCTGGAGGGTTTATTTTTATTTTTTCCTTCTACGGAATCCCTGATGAAGATTTTCGATATACTGGGTATAAAGGAATGACGGCGAAGGCACATTCTTGCGATAAAAGAAGGGGGATGCAATGGCCGAGAATAAACTGAAAGAATACCAATTAGTAGTCTTTACCATTGGCGATGAAGAGTTCGGGGTGGATATCAGCCAGGTAAGAGAGATCGTGAGGGTGCTGCAAATTACCTATCTTCCCAAAGCACCGGAATTTATTGAAGGCGTGGTGAACTTAAGAGGCCAGGTAGTGGCGGTCATCGACCTGGCAAAAAGGCTGGGCATTTCCGCCAAGCAGAAGGGGGAGAACACCCGTATTATTATTGTCGAATTCGGGGAGAGCACGGTCGGGATGATCGTGGATTCGGTATCGGAGGTCTTGAGGCTCTCTTCCGAAAACGTAGAGGCAGTTCCCGCCCTGGTCATCACCGAAATACCCGAACCCTATATATGGGGCGTGGGCAAGCTTAAGGACAGGCTTTTGATCCTCTTGGATTTGAAGAGGGTGTTGACTCCCGAAGAAGTCCAGCACGTGGATAAACAGGTCAAGAGCGTAGCGGGCAAAGATAAAGATTAAAAAGCAGCTACGGGGGTAAAAAAATGAGCAATATTCTGTTATCCAGAGATTCCAGCATAAAATATAAAATCATCGGGTATTTCCTGGTTATCGTCCTTATTATATGCGCATTCGCCCTTACCGCCGTGTTGATGAGCGTGCGCGGTAAACTTTTGGCAATGCAGTACAGTAAGGTAAAAAACGTTACCTGGAATCTCGGGATTGCAAGTGTTGACCCTGCGGCGGCCGGGCAATGGGACAAGGTCGGGCAGCTGCTGCGGGAAGTGAAGAAAGGGGACGCCGAGCTCCAGTATGCGCTCTTCATCGCTCCTGACGGCGGGTGTATCGCCTCGACGGATATCACGCTGCGGGGAAAGAATCTTAACGCCTCCGACTTTGAAAAAAACGCCCTTACAATAAAAGACCTGACGTTCGTGAGCGTGCCCGAAAAAAAGAATTTATTTGAGGCAATAATGCCCGTGGTATCCGGGAAAGTGAAATTAGGCGTACTGCGTCTGGGTTATTCAAATCAGTTTATCGTATCGCAGGTTGCGCATTTGATCTTTCTTTCATTTTTTACGGGGCTGGCCGCCTTGATAATCGGCATCATACTTTTTTCTTCCTTGATTCAGAAAAGCATCATTTACCCGCTTTCCCAGATGATCCTCCTGGCAAAAGAGGTCGCTGAAGGAGACCTGTCCCAGCAAACGGCAGAAATAAGGAGTTCGGGAGAAATAGCCGCGTTAGCGCAGAGCCTTATTAAAATGCAGCAGGCCTTGAGGGATATGGTTTTAAAGGTGCGCCGCACCGCGGATAAAGTCGCTAACTCTTTGCAGGAAGTGTCTTCAACGCTTCAGCAGATGAATTCTTCCACCCAGCAGGTTTCCAATGCCATGGTGCAGGTCAGCAAAGGCGCTTCTACCCAGGCCCAGCAAGCCGAAGACACGTTTGAGATCATGGAAAAGTCAGCTGACAGCCTTAAACAGGTGGTCATCAACGCCCGTTCGGCGAATACTGCCGTAAGCAAGACCACTACCAGCGCTGAGACCGCGCGTACCACCGCCAACCAGGCGGTAGAGAGGATAGGCAAGCTCACCAATACCGTATTGGAGACCACTACGGCTATCCAGTCTTTGGGGAAGATGTCTCAGCAGATAGGCGAAATAACCGAGACGATCACCTCTATAGCCGATCAGACCAACCTGCTTGCGCTTAACGCCGCCATCGAAGCGGCGCGTGCCGGCGAGGCCGGCAGGGGGTTTGCCGTAGTAGCCGAAGAAGTACGCAAGCTTGCCGAGGGCGCGGCAGAGGCCGTAAGGAAGATCGGCGGCCTTATCAAATCTATCCAGACCGGTACCAATAGAGCGGTAACCGCCATAGAAGTCAGCTCTCATGAAGTCCAGGAAGGAAAAATCCAGGTCGCCAGGATCGCCGAAGTGCTTGGCGAGATCAATAAGGTCGCCGAAGAAGCCACCAGCTACGTTAACCAGATAGCCGAATCAGGCCAGAAGCGCGTTGAGGAAGTCGAACTGATAGTAAAGTCAATAAACGAAGTCGCTACAATCGCCAAAGAAGCTGCTTCCAGTGTCCAGGAAATCTCTTCTACCACCCAGGAACAGACTGCGTCAATGCAGCAGATATCCGCTTCTACCCAGGAACTCGTGCGCCTGGCAGTGGATCTAAAGGAAGACGTAGATAGATTCAAGCTGTAACCCGCCTCATTTTCACGTCGGACTACAAGCAACTCCCTATCATTCAATAAGAAAGAAAAAAAATACTTGACAAAAACGATTTTCTAATTATACTTTATTATAGTGTATAACTTGTGTATAAACTGTGTATTAATTGTGCATTACTTGTGCATTAGTTGTGTATTAACCAGTGACCTGAAATTTGCACGATATTTTGAACCGTTCTTTCTTTAGTTGTATTAAGTTAAAGATTATTATCTCCCGCCACGGGCCTATAGGCCCTTATAATAGGTAAGCGGGAATTAACGGTGCAAGTTTTGGGCAGCATAATAAGGAGGTGGAAAATGAGTAAGAGAGGTTGGCTGTGCGTATTCATTCTTACGTTGGTAGGTATTTTGCTTGCTCAGCCCGTGTTCGCGGAAATGACGTTCAAATGGGGTCCGTATTTGCGTATCAGGCATGAGTTCTGGAAGAACTGGAACAACTTCAACAACGATACCTTGACCAACCGCAACTACTTCAGGATCAAGACTTCGTTGTGGGGCCAGGTTAACTTCAACAAGGACAACAGCTTATACGCAAAACTGACTAACGAAAACAAGACATACACGTATTTTCCCCAGTCAACCGGGAAAAAAGGGTTTCATTACCAGATCAACGAAGTGGTGTTTGATAATCTTTACCTTGATCTGAAGAACGTCATTTCAGGCGCGCCGATTGATGTGCGCCTGGGGCGGCAGGACTTTTACGGCATGTACGGGGACGGTTTCCTGATCTCTGACGGTACTCCTTCGGACGGCTCAAGGACCACGTATTTTGACGCGGCAAAGGCCAGCTGGCGCATCAACAAGAAAAGCTCCCTGGATTTCCTCGCCATCAATAACAAAAAATACGACCTGAACTTGCCCATTATAAACGAGGTCAAGCCAAGGCAGCAGCTGAACCTTTCGGATGAAACAGCCTATGCTTTGATCTACAAGAACGATGAGATCAAAAACCTTCACTATGAGCCTTATTTCATTTATAAGGTAGAAGAAGGTTCTAATACCAACTTTAACATCGGCGATAATAAGCTTGGTACCATCGGCGCGTATGGAAAGTATACGTTTGGCCCTTATTTGTTAAAAGGCCAATTCGCGTATGAAACAGGCGAAGAAGGAACGCATGACCGCAATGGTATAGGAGGCTACACCTTTCTTACCAGGTCATTTAAGGATGTCAAATTCAAGCCTACGGCGAACATAGGCTATATGTATCTTTCCGGAGACAACCCCAAGACGGACAAGGTCGAAGCATGGGATCCTCTGTTCTCCAGATGGCCGATTATGTCCGACGTCTACTCAGAGCTTTACTATCTTACATATATCACCGAAGGCGGTATAATAGGTTATTGGACCAACACGCAGTTAGCCAAAGTCGGCCTTGTGCTGGTGCCTACGAAAAAATCGAAGCTGAGCCTTGCCTATTATTATTTAAGGGCAAATTATCCGATGACAGGCGCTATTTTCGGGACCGGCAAGAACAGGGGCCAGCTTGTTACGGCCAAGTGGGACTACGCGTTCAATAAGAATATCAGCTTTTACACCATGGGTGAAATTTTCCATCCCGGTGATTTTTACGGAGTCAATAACAGGGATGATGGGCTCTTCCTGAGAAGCCAGCTCGAACTCAAGTATTAATGAGGACTCATGCCCTGATATAAAGAGAGCGGGAGGAATAAAGATATTCCTCCCGCTTTTGTTACGATCAGGAATTTTTCTTACTCGACTCGGCCCCTTGTTTATCGACGGAACATTTTTTCAAAAAACCCTTGACAAAGATTTCATTTCCCGATATTATAGTAGTAATAATAATGAAAAAGATAAACGTATATATGATTTCCTGGAACACAGCGAAAGAAAGAACTTTCGCTTTTTTATTTATTAAAGGAGGTGTAGTATGAAGGGCAAGGCGTTGGTTTTCTTATTGATAGCCGGCTTTATGTTGTCCGGGATATGTATGTTCGTTCCTTTCAGCCACGCTGAAGAAGATACGTATTTAATAGGCCTCAATGTTCCCCTGACCGGTTCATACTCTGATCAGGGCGCAGATGAGTTAAAGGCCTATAAACTAGCCATCGATGAAGTAAACGCGGCTGGCGGATTATTGGGCAAGCGCGTAGTGTATGTCGAGAAAGATTCCGAAACCAACCCCCAGGTTTCCGGCAAGAATGCCGCGGAACTCTACGATAACTATAAGGCGATAATGGTGACCGGAGGTTCGGCAAGCAGCGAAGCGGTCGCCCAGGCAAAGGTAGCCAAGGAAAAAGGCAAGATCTTTATGGCTTGTTTGACCCACTCCGATGCCACCACCGGCTGGGAAATCGACCCGAAAACAGGCGCGCCGTCTTATCAGGCCGTGAACCGGTATGTATTCCGCTGGTATCACCATGCCTGGATGTCCGCTCACGCGGCAGCCGATTACCTGATCAATAAATTCGGAAAAGACGCCAAGTATTATTATATTACCGCCGATTACACCTGGGGCCATACTACGGAAAAATCTTTCCGCAAAGTGCTGGAAGCAGCAGGCTGCCAGACAGTAGGAGCGGTAAGGTCGCCTTTGGGAGAAAAAAGTTTTGTGAAGTATCTTCTGGACGCCAAGGCAGCCGGCCCTACCGTATTAGTGTTAGTGCAGTTCGGCAAAGATATGATCAACTCCCTGAAACAGGCTACCGCTATGGGAATAAAGAAAGATATGAAGATAGTGGTTCCTCTTATGGAGCTCTATATGGCAAAGGGCGCGGGCCCTGAAGCCATGGAAGGGGTGGTCTGCACCTCTCCCTGGGAATGGCAATTACAGGATAAATATGCCGGTTCCAAGAATTTCGTGGAAAAATTTAAGGCCAGATACGGCACTCCTCCGGGTAACGCGGCGGCAGCTGCGTGGGTAGCTATTTTGACCTATGCCGACGGAGTGAAGAAAGCCGGGACAACGGATGCAAAAGCCGTCATCAAGGCTTTGGAAGGCATGAAATTCACCGTGCTTAAGGGCGAAGAATACTATCGCGACTGGGATCATCAGGCCATGACTTCTACGCTGGTCTTAGAAGGTAAAGGCGCCGCAGAGCAAAGCGGTGAATGGGATTGTGTAAAGATCATTGAAGAGGTTCCCGGCGAGAAAGTGGCTCCTTCAAAGGCAGACAATCCTGTGAAGTGGGTGGATGACGAGAACTTTTAGTCCTTAGGGATTTGCCAGTAACTCATTGTTTAAGCTGTTTATTGATATATATCTTATTTAAAAATGACCTATAAAAAATCAGGCCTTGCAGTCCTATTGATCCTAGGCGTGATGTTAGCAAGTTTCCTGCCCGCTTTTTCTCAACAAGAGGAATCGACGATAAGGATCGGCGTCATTCCTCTTGTTGAGCAGCTTCCTTTGGCAGTCGCTCAAAAAGAAGTAGAGTCCTCCCAGTTAAAATCAAAAATAAAATTAGACGTGTATAATTCCTGGACGGCCCTGGAAGCCGCGTTCCGGACCGGCGCGGTAGAGGCCGCGGCGATCACGCTGCCTAAGGCGCTTATCATGGCGTATGAGGGGATACCGTTAAAGATCCTGCTTGTGGTAAGCAGGAACGGCAGCGCCATAGTGCTTAGCGGCGATGACGTGAAAGGCAAGATTGTCGGCGGTTCGGGCAACGATACCATAGACCTTGTTGTTTTCGACCGTTATCTTAAACAGAAAAACCTGAAGTTAAACTATGACGTAAAGTTCCTCCTCATCCCCTTCGCAAAAGCAGTATCCCTGCTCAAAGAGGAAAGGATTTACGGGTTCTGTCTTCCCGCGCCTTACGCGGCTCTGGCAGAAAAAGAAGGAGTGGGAAGAAAAATAATTCTTAGCAAGGACATCTTTCCCAACCATATAGCCTCCGTCTTAATAATAAACCCCAACGTACTCAGAGACGAAAAAAACCTGGTAAAAGAGTACCTGAAGATCTTAATAAAAGCGCAGAAATCTGTTGAGAAAGACAAAGACGATTCTAAGGGCCAGCAGACAGCGCTGGCGCAAGTTGATAGTTTTAAATTAGCCCCTGAAATCGTCGTCAAGTCTTTGATCGCGCCTAAAGACAGGGTAGTTTTTGGAAGCCCCGCTCCTTCCGTCAGGGAAGTAGAAGAAATCATGCAGGATATTATGTTATTGGGCGTTATGGGCGGCAAGGTAAATCTCAAAGAATTAATAGACACACAGTATATTGACTAGATATGGAAGAAGCCGTTTTGGAGAAAAAGGGTTTTAAACTAAAACTGTCCCATAAGATTTTGGGGCTGGTGATCATGGTGCTTTTGCTTTCCGCCCTGGGCGCCATAGGCTCTGGGATAATTTCCAACAAGCGCCTTGAGACGGAGATCAGCAAAAGGGTGACCGCGGCCTTTGATAACGTATTCGCCGATGTCACGAACCTTTTTAAAGGATTCCAGGGTATTGCCGAGGAAAGTGTGCGCAAGACCAGCGGTCTGGTCGCGCTGGACGCGATAAAGGAGATAGCGCAGAAAAGCCAGGGTAAGTTTTCCGGCTATACACAGGATATGATCGCCACCACGGGAAAGGACGTTTCCGGTTCGCTCAAAGAGTTGCGCGAACAGATGGCAACTGGTTTTGACGACAGCCTTGCCGTTGCCGCTGACGCGGTAGGCCGGACCATCGAAGAAGCAACCAAATCCCAGGATGTGCTTACCCAATTAGCGTATTTCAGGGTTGAGGCGTTGATACAGGCAAGCCTTGACGGCTTCACTAAAATAGACGAAGTGCTGGGGATCCTGGGAGCCGACCTTGAGCAGATCACTACCCAGTTAACTGAACAGGTGGACGATAATACCATCAAGATCATGACTATCATGCAGGAGTCCGTCGCCGGCATGTCGGGGTTTGATTCCGGCAAGGCGATGGGGCAAATCATGCCTTTGCAGGAAGACCTTAAGGTCAACATCAATAAAGGCTACAGCCAGGCATACACCGCTACAAAAAAAGAGATCCAGCGGGTCATCAGCGTCATAAAAGAACAGATGCGCCTGATGGACATGAAAATAAAGACCGATACGGAGAAGGAAAAGATCATTTCCTCGGAGATCCTGCAGTCGCTTTTCGAAGTCAGTATTGCCAAGGTCATCGATATCCAGTCTCAGGCCAGGGAGAAGGTAAATACCGTAGAAAAAACGCTGTCCGGCAAGATAGAAAGATTAAATACCGAAGTTCCAAAAGAATTAAAGATGTACGGCGAAGAAATGAGGAAAGAAATAGACCAGAAAGTCGCGGAAACCGTCAAAGGAGCTTCAGCGGTAATCGAGGAAGCCCGCAGTTCTCTGCAGTCCTCCCAGGAGGAAGCGGCGAAGAGAATAGAGGATATCAAAGGTTCTTCGGTCGCTGAAGTCAAGAAAGGCATAGCAGGGACAGGCAGGATCACGCTTATTACTTTAAGCGCCTCCATGGCCATCATCGCCTTCTTGTTCATTATTATTTCCCTGTTCGTAGTACGCACCATTACCAGGCCGAGTACCTTAATGTTGGAAATGTTAAAGTCCCTGGCCAAAGGAAAAGGCGACCTTACCAAGCGGATAATCATCAATTCTACCGACGAGATCGGGGACCTGGCAAAATGGTTTAACACCTTCCTTGAACAGATGCGTAATATGATCTCTCAGATCCTTTCCAACACGGAACAGGTGTCCAATGCCGCCCAGCAGTTTTCCGCTAACGCGCAGGAAACTAACGCATCGATGGTCCAGATAAGTAACGGCATACAGGATATCTCCAAAGGCGCTACTGTCCAGCTTGAAAAGGTCCGTGAGGTGGAAAAGATATTCCTTGATCTGGCGGACAAATTAAAACTAATCGCCAACAATGCCGATACCGCAACGGAAAGCAGTATAAAATCAGCGGAACACGCTGAAAAGGGAAGAGAAGCGACAGACCAATTGATAGACAAAATTAACAAGATAGTGCAGGCGGCCAGTCTTTCTTCTACCGCCATACAGGAATTAAAAGACAGTTCTAAAGAGATAGGCGATATTATCATCACGATCACGTCTTTTGCGGACCAGACCAACCTTTTGTCCCTGAACGCCGCTATTGAGGCGGCGCGCGCGGGAGAAGCGGGAAGGGGCTTTGCCGTTGTAGCAGAAGAAGTGCGTAAGCTTGCAGAAGGCTCTGCGCATGCGGCAAACAGGATCCAGCAGCTTGTGCAGAAGATCATTAACGAAATAGACAGGGCCGTGTCTCTGGTAGTAAGCGAAAAAGAACAGGCGGAAGACGGAAGAAAGATCGTGCAAACTACCAGTAAGGTGCAGGAAAATATTCTGGAAGTTGCCAACAAGGCAAAAGATATGATGTTAAAGATCTCCGAATTAGTGCCTCAGCAGTTGAAAGCCACGGAAAAAGTCATGGACGGCGTAAGGGAAGTGGCGAGAGTCGCCGAACAGAACGCCGCCTCCACGCAGCAATTCTCCGCCAACACCGAAGAAATGACCGCGTCAATGGAAGAGATGAGTGCCGGCGCGGCGGAGCTCGCCAAAACCTCTGCAGAATTAAGAGAACTTGTCGCTCAATTCAAAGTCAAATAAGAGAAGTATTGGAAGAGAAAAGAAAACATGACCGCTGGCAGACCGAAGATAAGAAGGCGGTACTGCTTTATCAGGGCGATACGCAGGTCGCTCCTTTATTTGATTTAAGCACCGCGGGGATGAGGGTCGTACTGGAAGACGGAATCCTGCAGCCGGGCTCCACGGTCAGGGGAGAAATCGAGGTTTTCGCTCAACAAAAGCCTTACTTCATCGAAGGGTCGGTGGTCTGGGCCAGAAGCGTCCCGCAGGAAAACCGGTTTGAAGCAGGCATCAGGTTCGAAAAGATACGCGTTACCGCCCTCACCTAAACACTTCTTTACGCATTATTTTTTGCGCCTATCGACCACGTACACGCTACCGCCCAAAGTTTTCGCGTAATGTTTCAGTTCGGTAGTGATCTGTATAATCTCCGCGACGTGGGAATATTTTCTGAGTTCATTAGTCGCAACGCCTATCGAGACGCTCAAAAGCGGCACCTTGCATAGGTCTCCCGCCCTGTTCTTAGCCATAAAAAATCCTTTCGACACTTCTTCTTCCTCGAAAAAAGGGACTATCTGTTTATCGAAATCAGCGACTATTTTTTTGCAGACGTTCTCTATCCTGGCGTAGGTAGTGATGAAGATGAAGTCGTCCCCGCCGATATGGCCGAGGAAGTCCGCCGGGTTTCCGCATTCATGCAGCGAGGCCGTGATAATCGAGGCGATTATGGAGATTATCTGGTCGCCTTTCTCGAAGCCGTAGCGGTCATTGAATTCCTTGAATTTATTCAGGTCAACGTAAGCGACCGCTATCGAGGACTGTGATTTTATCCGTTCGTCGAGTTCTTTAAGAAGCGTGAAATTCCCGGGGAGCTTCGTAAGGGGGTTTGCTTCCAGGTCCCGGCTTATCCTGACCAGGGACGCCTTTATCCTTACCAGGAACTCACCCGCTTCAAACGGCACCTCAATATAATCGTCAGCGCCCGCGTAGATGCCCTTGATTTTATTCAAGGGGTCCTTGGAATTCATAAGCAGGATGATGCTCAGATGGCGTAACTGGAAGTTGTTCCGGACAAATTTGCACAACTCTATGCCGTTCAGGCGTGAAGATTCGAAATCGGCGATCAGCAGGTTGAAAGGCGCCTGAAGCAGCATCTCTTTGGCCTGTGCCTGGTTGTCGCACGACATGATGTTGTAACCTTCGCCGTTTAAAAGGTCCGATACCAGGTTCTGGGCCTCGACGTCTTCAACCGCGACGAGTATATTGCCCTCCGGGAGCGAATTATTCATCTTACTGGTTTAGCGAATCGAGTAGTTTTTTGCAGGCTTTCTGCACAAATTCTATGGTTTTTGGGTCCAGGACGAGGTAGAAACAGCCGGTTATCTTATGTTCCGGTTCCTCGAAGATCGTTTCTATGAACAGTACGTAATCGTCTTCGCGCGAGATAGCCATGCTCAAGATCTGCTGTATGGGGCCGTTGACCAGGGTAGGTATGGAGGGGATAATCAATGTTTTAAGCATAATGCTGAGCGCCCCGACAAAGGAAGATATGACTACATTTCCCACCTCTTTGATTAGCGAGATGCCCATTTCGGTAAAAATACTGCTCTTTTTGTCTTCCTGGCTGGTCTTATAACACATATCGACCAATCTGAAGGCGCTGCGTTCTTCCAGGAGAAACAGCACTTTTCCTTCAATCCCCGTTAATATCTGGCTGAAAACGCAGACGATCATCTGATCGCTGGTGAGTTTTTTAAACACGGAATCGCCCGCGACCACATCCAAAGCCGGGACCCTGAGAGTGATCTTCCTGCCTAATATCTCAGAGAGCGCGGTACTTCCCTGGCCCGCAGAGATGGTGCCTATTTCCCTTAAGATGTCCATTTCATCTTTCATAGCCTGCCTCCAGTATGCGGCTCGCGCCTTCAGATTTTTTTGAAATTTATCCTAAATAATGCTATACTTTACTACTATACCTAACTATAAATAATAACATAATTTACTCTAAGGTCAAGAAAATTATAGGATTACTGCTCTATAAAAACCTTGACCGGCGCGCGAACTTGTGCTAAATTTAACTGATGCGCAAAGCCTTGCTTTATTCCATTAATAATGATACAATAATGGTTCATCTAAAAAGAGGGGTTAGGGTATGAAGTACGCGTTGCGAAAAGGAGCGAACTTAAATAGCAGTATACGGGGCCTGACAGTGCCAGCTTTCATATTGGCTTTAACGCTGTTTGGCGGATGCGTTTCTCAAGCGCCGGATTCCAAAACAACGGTTACCATATGGCACTGGATGACTGACCGGCAGGAGGCATTCCAGGAGCTTGCAAAGAGGTATGAGGCCTCTACCGGCATCAGGATCGATTTTGAGCTGTATGCCCCTTCAGACGCGTATTCCCAGAAGGTACGCGCTGCCGCGCAGGGGGAGAATCTCCCTGATATATTCGGTATCCTGGCTGAAAAAAGGGACTTTTCCTCCTTCATCAAGGCAGGTCACATCCTTAACCTTTCCAGCTATATGGACGCGGATTCCGGGAAATGGAAAAATATGCTTTTTGCCAAGGCATTGGCAGTGAATGAATTCCCCGAAGGAAACCTTTATGGAGTGGCCGCGGGCATCTACGCGGTGCCGATAGACATCATGACCATCCAGATGCTTTATAACCAGGACCTGTTCAAGGACTTAGGGCTTGATCCCCAGAAACCGCCGCTTACGTTCGAAGCGTTTCTGGAGATAGGCCAAAAGATCAAAGCCAGGAATATACAGGGTTTAGTCTCCGGCTGGGCAGAGTTGTGGATGATGGATTGCCTGGCCAGCAACTACGCCTTTAATATTATGGGCCAGGACAAAGTGCTGGCCACTATCAAGGGAGAAGTCCCGTACACGGATCCTGGCTGGATAAAGGTGCTTGATTTGTTCAGGCGGATGCAGGAATCCGGGGTGCTGGCAAACGGCATAGTTACTATGGTCAATAAGACTGCGGAACAGCTCTTTGCCAACGGCAAAGCGGTATTCGCGTTTAACGGCTCCTGGTGCGTGAATGTGTATAAAGGGATGAATCCCGACCTGCACTACGCGGCAATGCTACCGCCCATGGCTTCCGATCAATTCCCTATACGTATCTGGGGCGGCGCAGGTTCATCATTCATGGTGAATGCCCGTTCTCCGAGGAAGGAAGAAGCGGTGAAGTTTTTAGAGTGGCTTACCAGCAAAGACCAGCAGGTGTATTTAGCCGAGGCCACAAAAAATCTTCCCTCCAACAAGGAAAGCTTGGGAAATATCCCAAAGATCCTTGCGCAATTTGCGGATGATATGGACTATACAACGCACCCTAATCTCTGGGGTGTTTCTGAGTTCCCCGCAGTGATAGAAGCGTTTGACAAAGGGATACAGTCTATAATCATCGGAGAAAAGACAGCTGCGCAGGTCGCAAGTGAAGTACAGAGGATCAAGGAACGCGAACTCGCGAAGAAAAAACGATAACGCCTGCACACGGAATAGTCATCCTTTCGCTTACATGAAGTTAAAATCGACATTAGAGAATTATTTATTCGTCCTGCCCGCAGTTTTGATTTTTTCAATTTTCTATATCATTCCCTTCATCTGGGTTTTTCAATTAGGCCTATATGAATGGGACGGCATTTTGCCGACGAAGATATTTGTGGGATTGAGCAATTTTAAAGAGATACTCTTGCAGGATCCGATATGGTGGCAATCAATGGGCCATGCGGGCTACATCACGCTCATAGCCTTGACGTTGCAAAACGCCCTGGCGTTCCTTTTGGCGATGGCCTGCGACAGGGAAATCCGCCTGAAAAATTTCTACCGGGTGATATTTTTCATACCGCCCGTGTTATCCGAAGTAGTCGTAGGGCTGGTATGGCAGTGGATATTAGACGGCAATTACGGCCTTTTAAACACCTGGCTTATACAACTGGGAATGCCTAACCTGGTCAGGAACTGGCTGTCTGACCCCAATACCGCGCTTACTACGGTTGCGGTCGTGCATTCCTGGAAAGGTTTTGGCTGGGGGTTCCTTATATTCCTGGCGGGGCTGCAGGGTATACCCCGCGAACTGTATGAGGCCGCGCGCGTTGACGGGGCAAACGCCTGGGATTCCTTCAGAAAGGTTACTATACCGCTTATGGTGCCGGTGATGGTATTGGTTGCGATACTGACTATTTTAGGCACCATGCAGGCATTCGTTTTGATCATTGCCATGACAGGCGGAGGACCGGCGTATCACACGGAAGTGCCTGTATTAAGGATATTAGCTTCTATGCGCGGTTCTTCCCGCTTCGGCTATGCCTGCGCCCAGGGCATCAGCTTTGGCGTGATACTAATGGCAATTTCGTTTATCCAGTATAAATTTTCCAAGAAATACAGACAAGCATAACCCGATGAAATCAACTTCCTATTACAGGACAAAAAGGATAACTACTAATGCGTTGATCCATTTATTTCTGATCGTGGTTGCTGTCACCTGCACCTTCCCCTTGATATGGATGATCTCTTCAAGCCTTAAGACCCAGCAGACCATATTCTCAGACACTTCCTTGATCCCCAAGAACCCTCACTTCGAGAACTACTATCTGGCCTGGCAAGAGGGCGGGTTCGGAAGGTATTTCCTCAACAGCATATTTTATACTACTGCGGTAGTAATAGGCATTGTGGTCATCGCATCGTTAGCGGCGTATGCGTTTTCGCGGTTCCGTTTCCCGGGAAGGAACCTTCTTTTTGTAATGTTTATGGCAGCTATGATGATACCCATACCGGGCAGCTTCGTGCCCCTGTACGTGCTGCTCAATAAATTGCATTTGAGGAATACCCCTGTGGGGTATATTTTGTGTATGATAAACGTGGGAATGTCGACGAGCATCTTCCTCTTAAAGACTTTTTTTGATAAATTGCCCCATGAACTGGAAGATGCGGCCAGGATAGACGGTTGTTCTAAATTTGGCATCTGGTGGAACGTGGCGTTGCCTCTGGCTCGGCCCGTATTGGCGGTGGTAGTGGTATTTAATACCTTGAGCGTCTGGAACGAGTATGTGTTGGCGCTTATTATCTTTGATACGAGAAGCCTTATGCCTCTGCAGGTGGCATTGATGGCCTTCCAGGGAGAATTTATCACGCGCTACCCTCTCCTTATGGCAGGTTTGACGATCACCGCCGTGCCGGTCATTATCGTGTATTTCCTGATGCAGAAATACATCGTCAAGGGTGTTACGCAGGGGGCGCTGGTAGGATGATCTTCCATAAAAAACCGTATAGTCTTATCCTCAAACCGCATATGCTGCTTATTGCCGCCTGGCTTATGGCGGGATGCGGGAATTTTGCTTTCGCTCAAGATGCGCAGAGCGCCTCCGGCATCCCCGGAGTGGCCGGTCAGGCTCAGCCTTCTTCTTCAGAGCTGGTCGATAAGGCCTGGGAATGGCACGGTAAAAGAGATGCCGAGCAGACATTCAAATATACCCAGCAGGCTATAGACTTGTATAAAGATAAGGCTGATAAGGAGCAGGCTGCTTTGCCAGCGCTGCCCAGGGGCAAGAAAGAGATTGAAGCCGTACAGGTCTTAAACGACGTGGCGACCGCTTATTTCATCCAGGCGGAATCTTTGAGGAACCAGGGAAAGCCCGAGGAAGCGGTCAAGACTTTCCAGACAATCATTGATAAATACCCCTATGCGCAGGCCTGGGACCAGAGAGGATGGTTTTGGGTGATTGCCAAGACCTCTCAGGAAGCGATAAACCAGCTTAAGGGGGAGGAGGCGGCGGCAAAGAAAGCGCCGGAGAAATCGGTAAGTAGGGTCCCTACCAGAATTGAGTTATACGATCCCGGCAAAGAAGACGCCGTAGAATATGATAAATACGGGGAGTTCCAGAATGTAGGTACTAAGAACTACCGGTATGTGGTAAAAGACCAGGATGCCTTAAGCGCTGCGGTAGGCGAGGGTATCTATCCTAATACTTCGTCGGTCAGGTGGGATCCCGAATTCAAGAAGGCGTTGAAAGAAAAAAGGCTGGAAGGCAGCCACTGGGATTTCGTGAATTCCCCTGATCTTGAAGCGGCATTTTTGAAATGGGCTACCGCGCCCGAGCCCCCCGGCGTAAGGCTGTTTTATACCGGGCTACTGCTGGAGAAATCGGGGCTCATTAAACACGCGATCAAATGTTATTACGCCATCGTAGTGCACTTTCCGCAAAGCTACGGCTGGACCTATTGGCATACCCCCTGGTATGTGGGGCAGGCAGCCATCTCAAAAATAAAGTTCCTTCTGCGCAGGCACCCCGAACTGGGATATAAGCTTGTTGACGCGGATATACGCATCGAGAACGGCTTTGACCATGATGTTTCAAACGATACGTTTATCGCCAACCCGGGCAGGTTCGTTAAGATAGGCATTATTGACAAATTGAAAACTATGTTCCACGCCGGCTCCTTGAAGGTAAAAAGACAGTTAGGCAAAGGCAAGGTGCGCCTCGTGCAATATGAGAACGGAGACTGGCAGCTTATGGTGGAAGATAAGCCTTTTACGGTCAGGGCCATTACGTATTCCCCTACCAAAGTCGGGCAGTCTCCCGATGAACAAACGTTGAAGGACTGGCAGTTCGAGGACACCAACCATAACGGCAAGATCGACGGCCCTTACGATGCTTTTGTTGACGCTAATGAAAACAATGCCCAGGACCCCGAAGAGCCTGTCGTAGGTGATTTTAAATTGATGCAGGATTTAGGGATCAATGCGATAAGGCTGTATCATCATCCTTTGAAGTACAATAAGGAGCTCCTTAGGGACCTGTACGCTACCTACGGCATAAGAGTTATCATGGGGGATTTCTTCGGCAAATACGCTATCGGCTCGGGGGCAAAATGGAACCCCGGGACCGATTACACCAATGAAGAGCAAAAAAAGAACATGCTTGATTCCGTGACCAAAATGGTCATGGAGCACAAGGATGAACCGTATATTTTATTCTGGCTTTTAGGTAACGAGAATGTCTATGGTTACGCCTGTAATGCGGATAAAGAGCCCGACGCCTTCTTTACGTTCGCGAACGAAGCCGCAAAACTCATCAAGTCTCTGGACTCCGAGCATCCGGTAGCGATTTGTAGCGGCGACGTGCTGTTTTTGGATAAATTCGGCCGGAAAGCCCCGGACATCGATATATTCGGGACCAACGCCTACCGGGGCAGTTACGGCTTTGGTTTTCTCTGGAAACAGGTCAAGGAGCAGGCAGACAGGGCGTCTTTTATCACCGAGTTCGGCTGTCCCGCGTATGCCGAAGGGCTCTCCAGCCAGGAGGCTGAAGAAGCGCAGGCGGAATATCACCGCGGAGCCTGGGACGATATCGAGCTTAATATGGCCTGCGGCGAAGGCGCGGGCAATGCGATCGGAGGGATCATCTTTGAGTGGATCGATGAGTGGTGGAAGGCGTATGAACCGTTTATCCATGACACCAAAGGCCTCTTCGCCGGGCCTTTCCCCGACGGATATATGCACGAAGAGTGGCTCGGGATCTGCGGCCAGGGTAACGGCAAGCTCAGCCCTTTTTTAAGGCACCTTCGCAAGGCGTATTATATGTACCAGAAGAAATGGGTTAAGAATAAGAGGGGGTAGAAAGGAGGGTTGTAGAAATAACTACTTTCTAACAACTTTTGTTTTAAGGATGTTCTTGGAGGGATAGGGCGCGAGAGCGCAAAAAAGGAGGGAAGTAAGATGAAAAAAGCAATTATGATGGGGCTGGCAGTGTTATTTCTGGCGCCTGCAGTATTCGCCCAGGAGAAGGCCGCTACCCCGGCAAAAGAATTCGTGGTGTATAAAGACAAGGGCGCCAAGGAGAATCATTATATCCCCTCTGGCTGGATGGGCGATTACGGCGACATAAAGCTTAATGATCAGTCGGCGGATAATCCGCATTCGGGTACAACCTGTCTCCAGTTCACGTACAGCGCAAAAAAATCCCAAGGCCAGAATTGGGCCGGCGTCTTCTGGCAGAATCCCGCCAATAACTGGGGCAGCAAGAAGGGCGGTTTTGACCTTACCGGCATGACCAAGCTTTCCTTCTGGGCGCGCGGCGCAAAGGGAGGAGAAGTCCTGCAGAAGTTCATGGTCGGCGGTATCAAGGGAACCTATCCTGATTCTTCGATCACCGAAGTAGGCCCCATTGAGCTCACCGACACCTGGAAGCAGTATACGATCAACCTCGCGGGCAAGGACCTTTCATATATCAGCGGTGGTTTTGGTTGGGTCTCTACCTCTGATTTAAACCCCGAAGGCTGCACCTTTTATCTCGATGATATCATTTTCGAGGTAGACACCGCCATGAAGCCGGCGACCCGTAAACAGGAAGGCATGCCTTTCTATGTCTACGCAGACCGCTCTTCGATCAACAATCATTTCATAGCATCGGGCTGGATGGGCGATTACGGCGACATAAAACTGGACATCGGCTCAAAGGAAGACCCCTATTTAGGAGACACCTGCGTCAAGATAATATACAGCGGCAAGGCCACTCAAGGCGCCCGTTGGGCAGGCATCTTCTGGCAGAATCCTCCCAATAACTGGGGCAGCATAGATGCAGGCTACGATCTTTCCAAGGCCGCCAAGGTTACGTTCTGGGCGCGCGGCGCAAAGGGCGGAGAGCGGATCGAAGAATTCAAGACCGGCGGCATCATGGGAGAATACTCCGATTCCGATTCAGCCGTCATCGGCCCGGTTATTTTGAACAAGGAATGGACGCAGTATACCATCGACCTGAAAGGAAAAGATCTATCCTATATCATCGGCGGTTTCTGCTGGGCAACCAATGTCGACGTGAACCCCGACGGCTGCACCTTTTATCTGGATGAGATCAAATACGAATAATGCCGCAACGCGCAGTGCCTTTGCTACAGGCTGCAAGTCTTTTCTGATTGCAGCCTGTAGCTTTTGGCTTTTAATGTGTCTCGCGGGCATGGCGGCCAAGCCCGGCCCCAGGGTTTACATAAAAAAGCTCAAAAATAACAACTACCAGTTGATCGTCGATAGAAGGCCCTATGTCATACAAGGGGTTTGTTATAGCCCCATACCGATAGGGCAGACCCATTCTTACGATTGGTGGTCGGATCCTTATCAGCCCTGGATGACCGACGGAAAGCTGATGCATGAAATGGGGGTGAACACCGTGCGGTTCTATCAGCCGGGAGAAAACCCGGAAAGCGTCAGAAAAGTAATCAGGGATTTGTACGGAAAGTTCGGTATCCGCTCGGTAATGGGCAATTGGCTGGGTTTTTGGGAGTACCCGTGCCCTTTCTACGCGGATAAAGCGTTCCAGGATAAGGTCAAAAAAGATGTCCTGGATATGGTTTCCCTCTACAAAGATGAACCGGGAATTCTTTTCTGGGTGCTGGGTAACGAGAATAATTATTCGTGTCTTAATCTGGTGCACCCTTGGTCAAGCGAGGAGATAGATAAAGAGCCCGACCCTCAGAAGCAGAAACTGATGCGCGCGAGGATATATTATTCTTTTGTGAATGACATCGCCAAGGAAATCCACAAAATAGACCCCAATCACCCGGTGGCGCTAGGTAACGGAGAGTTGATCGGCCTGGATGTCGCCAAGGAAGCCTGCCCGGATATAGACCTGGTTGCCTGTATCATTTACAGGGGTAAGACCTTCGGGAACCTTTTTAAGTCCTTGAGGCTCACCTTTGACAAGCCGATATTCTTGAGCGAATTCGGCGCCGACTGTTACGACTCCTACCTTAAGAAAGAAGACCAGAACATGCAGGCTTTTTTCCTGGAATCGCAGTGGCGCCAGATCTACCAGAACCTGGCTAATGAGGGCGGCGGCGCAGGCAACTGCTTGGGGGGGACGATGTTCGAATGGACCGACGAATGGTGGAAGCACAATGAATCAGACGCCGAGAGCTGGAATGTGCACGATACGGAATCAAATTGGTCCAACGGCAGCTACTATTTCGATATAAAAGCGGATAAGAACATGAATATGAACGAAGAGTGGTTCGGCATAGTGGCATTATCCGATACCGAGAAGGAGGCAGGCCTTGATAAACGTATCCCGCGCAAGGCCTACTATGTGGTAAGAGAGTTCTGGAAGCACCCTATGCTAAAGCCGCCGAAAACAAAAGGTAAAAAACCGCAATGAAAAAATATATTGGCCGATTGTTTGTGTACCTGCTCTTAAGTTCTTCCGTGTGCTTGCCTTGCGGTTTCACCCAGCAGGCAGAAAGCGATCCGGCAGCGCTTTCAAAAAGAATACTGGAAGGGGCCGCAGGCGAAGGGCTTTATCTCGATTTCGAAGCGTTACAAGGTTTTTATCTTAAGGATAATAAATTCCAGGAGTTTGTGGAACTGCTTAAGTCTCTCGGCGGGCAGAATAAAGCGCTCGCGCCGTACGTCGATTATTATATCGGATTGAGCCGTTATCGCCAGCTTAAATACCTTGAGGAAGAACAGCTCTGGGATGAGTATTTCAGCCTTGGCAATACCTACAGGCAGGAGCTTACCGACAGCCTCCTTGCGGCCATAGGCGCTACATCCGCGAAAGACACGATCCATCTTTACGCAAGGCTCATCCTCTGGCAGTTCCACAGGGACCAGCAGGACGCCTTCAATGAGCAGGCGTTGACTGATCTGGTGAACGCGGGCCTTGAATTTACCCAGAGCGCAAAAGACTTAACGCCGATAAGAGATGTGGCGGATGCGCTCCTGGCGTATGGAGAGAAGGCCCGCGCGAAACAGCTCTACAAGCTGTATGTGGGAAAGACAGTCACTTCCGACATAAAGGATGAGACGCTTTATACAATCGCGCTTGATTTCTACAAAAAGCAGAACATTGAGCTCTCCGAGCTCATGTTCGACGCGTACATGAAAAAGATAGCGCAGTCTTTTTCGAAAGAGAGCCTGGTAGCGGCGCTTACGGATGTTGCCGCACTTTTTTCATACAAAACAGAAGGTCCGAAAGACGCCGTCTATGCAGAAAGCGTGTTTCAGAAGATCGAAGAAGCCGGCGGGAAAGAGGCATTTGACGGGCAGTTGCTTTATACGCGCGCGTTTAACGCCGAGAAAGCAAAAGAATTCACCGGAGCGTGCGGATACTATGTCGAGTTGATCCAGCGTTTCCCGGAGAGCCCTTCCGCAGATGAAGCGTGCTTTAAAGCCGCGATGCTATACACTTATGCGTTAAGAGATGCCAAGAAGGCGAGGGAATATTTTGAGACTCTGGCAAGAAAGGAAGCGGTGAACCCTCAGGTTATCTCAAGCCTCTACCAGCTTGGCCTGCTGAGCCAGTGGGAAGGAGATCCCGCTAAAGCAAAGGAGTATTATAATTTGCTGCTTGAGAAAGCAAAAGGCGGTTTCACGGATACGCTGGGGTTCGCCGGGGAAAGGATGCGGGAAATTGATGAAGCAAAGCCCATCGAATATAACCTTAAGACATTCCTGGATGTTTCCCTCAAGGAAGAGCACGCCTCTTTTACCATGGGAAAAGTCGATCTTTCTGCTTCATCCTATACGCTTAAGCAAGGTCAAGAGATCGATATTACCGCTGTTGCCTATACTCCCGAGACAGGTTGTATGCAGGTAGAATTGCAGTATCTGTGGTCAGGTTCTCTCGGCACGCAAACCCCTTCCTCCGGCGCTTCGGCATTCAGCACTGCGTATCCTGGAACCGGCACGAAAGCGATAAACCTTGTTGTAGTCTCCTCCGCGGGTATCATTGACAGGGCTTTTGATATGGTAGACGTGTATTAAGTAGACCTTTTGGGTGAATAAAAAACCCGTCTGGATTCAGACGGGTTTTTTATATGAAAGTGGTTGCGGGGGCAAGATTTGAACTTGCGACCTTTAGGTTATGAGCCTAACGAGCTACCAGGCTGCTCCACCCCGCGATCATAATTCCTTACCTGTTTTCTTCAGGAACCATCCTGACCGGGATCTCATCCTTGCGTACGACGCCCATTTTTTCTCTGGCGATCCTTTCCTGATACAAAGGGTCGCTGCCTATACGCTTAAGTTCCTGATCCAAAAGAGCGTTCTCAGAATTTAACTGCTTGATCTTCACTTCTAAATCCCTGTTCTTATCCTTTAGTTCCTGTAATTTTGTGTAACCAGGAAGGAAGATGACCAGTAAAAAGAGCGCCGTTCCCCAGAGATAAACCGCCTTTTTTAAGATCATTTCCAGCGTGTCCCGGCATATACCGCCCGCGAGCCCAGTTGCTCTTCAATGCGTAAAAGCTCATTGTATTTACAGACTCTATCGGTGCGCGACAATGAACCTGTCTTGATCTGGCCGCAGCCGCTTGCCACCGCTAAATGCGCGATCGTGGTATCTTCGGTTTCGCCGGAGCGGTGAGAGACGATCGAGCGATACTTGTTTCTATGGGCGATCCGTATCGTCTCAAGCGTTTCCGTGAGGCTGCCTATCTGGTTCACCTTTATCAGTATAGCATTCCCTATGCTTTCTTCAATACCTTTTTTGAAAATCTTGGGGTTGGTGACGAATATGTCGTCTCCTACCAGCTGCAGCTTCTCGCCCAGCTTTTTTGTCATCTCGACCCAGCCTGTCCAGTCGTGTTCCGAGAGGCCATCTTCGATGGAGATAAGGGGATACTTGCTTTTCCACGCTTTGTAGATGGAAATCAGGTCAGAGGAGCGTTTTTGAGAACCGTCAAACTGGTAGGTGTTATTTTTGCAAAAGGAGCTTGCCGCGCAATCCAGCGCCAAAAAAACCTGTTTTCCCGGCGCATAGCCCGCTTTTTCGATCGATTCAAGGATCAGGTGTATCGCTTCCTCATTGGAGGCCAAAGACGGCGCAAACCCGCCCTCATCCCCGACTGAAGTCGACAGCCCTTTTGATTTCAGCAAGGATTTAAGATTATGAAATACCTCTACCGCCATGCGTAACGCTTCCGAGAAGGACGGCGCGCCGATAGGCGCGATCATAAATTCCTGGATGTCGAGGTTATTATCCGCGTGCAAGCCGCCGTTTAAAATATTCATCAGCGGAACAGGCAGCAGTCTCGCCTTTTCTTTGCCCAGGAATTTGTAGAGCGGCTCTTTTTTTGATAAGGCAGCAGCCTTGGCGACCGCTAATGAAACCCCGAGGATCGCATTCGCTCCAAGCTTGGCTTTATTTTCCGTGCCATCAAGGCGTATGAGGAGGCTGTCTACTGCTTCAAAATCGGGCGCCTTGCCTTTAATTTCCGGGGCAATGAGGGAGTTGACGTTGCGTACCGCTTTGGATACTCCTTTGCCCATGTACCTGGTTTTATCGCCGTCCCGAAGCTCCAGGGCTTCATTGTCGCCCGTAGATGCGCCTGATGGGACCGCGGCCCTTCCCAATATCCCGTTATCCAGGAGCACATCGACTTCTACCGTAGGATTGCCGCGGGAATCAAGGATTTGACGGCCGTATACTTTCTTGATCTTTGCCATTTGAGTATTCCTCCTTAGCCTTGCTTTGTTTGTAGAGTAATTATATAATTATACATAGAAATTCCGGCAAGTCAATGACAAAAAGATTGACCAGGGCTGAGTAATATGCTATCTTAAATGATGTCTAAAAGTTAGCGCTCTCATCCGAAATAAGCCTTTTCTTCAATAATCAAGGAGAAAGTATGGATTTGCGTAAAATCAAATATTACCTGAAGATTACCTTAAGGCTCTACTGGATACGGATTATCTTCTTTATCGCGGCCATTGCCCTCGCGGTTTCCCTGACCATTTTTATTTCCCTGGGGTTAAAAGCATGGAATGAGGCTGAGTCGTATCTGCGCCAATCCCAGCTGGCGATGATACCGTTGCAGATATACCTGCAGATAGTAATGGCGTTGATATTCGGAATTACCTATACCTATATGTGGTACTGGCTCATGTTTAAGAAAGGGGCCGGGTCCTTTGCCCATGTCTATAAAAAAGCTATTTCCAGTAAAGAAATAAACGTCAAGTGGGAGGATGTCATCGGCATGGATGAGGCAAAGCAGGAGGCGGTAGAAGTAGTCAACCTGATAAAAGACCGCGCACAACTGCAGCGCATGGGCGGCCATATCCTGCGGGGCTTGCTCATGCTTGGGCCTCCGGGCTGCGGCAAGACCTACCTTGCCAAGGCAATCGCCACCGAAACAGGCATACCGTTCATTGCCATGTCAGGCTCGGAATTTGTGGAGATGTTCGTAGGCGTGGGCGCGGGGAGGATCCGCAGTCTTTTTAAGCGTGCGCGCCTGCTGGCTGAGCTAAAAGGCGGCTGCATTATTTTTATCGACGAAATCGACGCTTTGGGCGCCCGGCGCGGCCTTGATACCGGCTTCGGCGGCACGACCGAGCACAATACCACCCTGAACCAGCTTCTGGTCGAGATGGACGGCTTAAAAGACAAGGATTCAAATATCGTTATCGTCGGCGCGACCAACGCGCCGGAACTCTCCCTGGACGCCGCGCTGCTTCGTCCTGGCAGGTTTGACCGAAAGATCTACGTGGATATGCCTAACCTCGAAGACAGGGAAAAGCTGTTCGCCTATTATCTTAAAGGAACGACCTATGACGAAAAGGACGTAAAGATCGACCGGCTCGCGCGTATCACTATCGGCTACAGTCCCGCGGAGATCGCCAACCTCGTGAAAGAAGCCGCCCTCATCGCGATCAGGCATAAAAAAGAGCGCATCAATATGCAGGTTATCGATGAGGCCAGGGAGAGGGTCACCTTAGGGATAAAGCGCAGGATCAAATACCGCGAGGAAGAGAAATGGCAGACCGCTTATCATGAGGCGGGCCACGCCATAATCACGTATTTGCTCGTCCCCACGCAGGACGTTTTCAAGATAACCATTACGCCCCGCGGCTCAACCGGAGGCGTCACCTGGACGCCTGAAAGGGAAGAGATCTTTATCCGCGACCAAAAGAAGCTCCTGGGGCGCATAAAGACCTCGCTGGGCTCCTACGCGGCAGAAAAAATAAAATTAGGCTTTACTACCGAAGGGGTGTACGGAGACTTTTCCACCGCCTACCGCATAGCGCATATGATGGTTTGGCAGGTGGGTATGGGTAAATCCGGCCTGATCGGGAATTTTCACGCGATGGAATATCATTCTTACGGCAACGGAAACCTCCATATTTCAGAGGAAATGAAATCCCGCCTGGACAGCGATGTCCAGGAGATACTACAGACCTGCCTGAAGGAAACCCACGAACTGCTGAAAAAAGAAGAGCCCTTGCTCGAAAGGCTTGCCAAAGAACTGGTCGTCAAAGAAGAGCTTAACTATGATGAGATCGAGGCTATCTTTAAAGAGTTTGGCAAGGCCCGCGCTCAATAGCGTCATCCTGGTTATTGCCCTGCTATTCGCCGGTTGCTCCTCTTCCACCGCCCCCACCTTCCTCAAAGAGAACTTCGCAGACGCAGTCCGCGATATCTGTCAAAAGGAATACCATCTTGAGGTAAAGACAAGATTGGTAGGCACGACGCTCTGGATCTACCTGCCGCTTGAGAACCTGCTGGTAAAGTCAGATAAGCCTGATAAGTACGTTGAGAAGTTCAAGGTAGAGGAAAACAAGGGTTCATTCGAGGATGGGGTTCTTTCCTTCGCATACCTGATAAAGCCCGTGCCCGAAAAAGATAAATACCAGGAATACAAATACGACAAGAAGGTCATAGAGAAGATCAACAATGTCTGGACAGTGCTGCGCCGGGTGCTCTTCAGCACTGACCGTTCCAGGCAGGAAGAACCGCGGTTTTTCTCGTTCGTGGTCGCCGATATCACCAATGGCATTGAGATAAGCCAGCTCTTTTACTATCTGGATATCAAGAAAGTCACCTACGGCTATATTTCGTGGGGAGAATACCAACACCGCACTATCCAGGACAGCGGCCTAGTTCCTGATGCAATAGACGACAGGGGAGGCGCTCATCTTAATTATCATGATGTCACGTTCGAGGAGTTCCTCGCCGGCCAGATCATGCACCGCATAAGGCTTAAATTCCAGAAGCCGGAAGTGGACAGTAAGGCCGACATCGATAAGGAGATCATGAAGATAGCCATATACGTGCTTAAGACCTATGGCTTTCACGATTTCACGCGACTGCAGTTAAAGGACCTGGCTACGGAGAATACCGTCGAATTGAACGAGGCGGCGGTTTGGGCGAGGTCTACCGAGTAATAACCCTTACTTTTCTTCCTTTGATCTTGAGTCTGCCTTCCACAAAGAGCCTGATCGCTTCAGGATAAAGTTTGTGTTCGAGGCGATGGATCCTGGCTTCCAGGGAGCTAAGGGTTTCGCCTTTACGCATGATAACCGGCTCTTGCAGGACTATCGGCCCGTGGTCTACCAGTTCATTCACGAAATGCACGGTAACGCCGGTCACCTTGACGCCGAATTCAAAGGCGTCTTTGATCCCATGAGCCCCTCTAAAGGAAGGCAGAAGCGCCGGGTGGATATTCAGGATCCGGCCTTTATACGCGCGCACGAAAGTCGCGCTTAGTATGCGCATGAAGCCGGCCAGCACTACCAATTCGATATTTTCTTCTTTTAAATGGCGCAGGATATGTCGCTCAAAGGCGGCTTTAGTGGGGAATGCTTCTTTCCTGACGAGAAGCGTTTTTACGCGGATCTGCCGCGCTTTTCTCAAGACGCCCGCGGCCGGATTATCGCATACCAGAAGGCACAGGCGTGCCTTGAGTGCGCCTTTTTTTATTGCGTGTGCGATTGCCGCGAAATTAGTCCCCTGGCCGGAAGCGAATACGGCGATATTCATCTTATTCTTTGGCATTTGACCAGCCTTTATTCTTTTTTTGTGCGATTGACCCGGTGGGGCACACTTTGAAGCATTCCCCTCGGTTATCGCATATACTGTAATCTATCACGGAAAGGTTGTCCACAATCTTGATCGCGGCTACGGGGCAGGCCTTTTCGCACTTACGGCAGGCAATGCAGCCGACAGAGCAGACCTCCATTACCTTTTTGCCCATATCCAGGGATTTACAGCGCACCGCAAATTTCTTTGCTGCCGCAACCAGCGTAAAGAGCTTTTTCGGGCAGGCTGCCACGCATTTGCCGCAGGCGGTGCATTTGTCTTCATTGATAACGGGCAGGCCTTCTTCGTTCATGGTGATGGCGCCGAAAGGGCATGCCCGCGCGCATGTCCCGAAGCCGATGCATCCGTATGCACAGGCCTTCGGCCCTGCCTGCAGCATATTCGCCGCCACGCAGTCACGGATGCCGCTATACGTAAATTTGTCCTTTACCCGTTTACTTCCTCCGTGGCAATGCACTACTGCGACCTGCTTTAGACGGGTCTTTGTCTCAACGCCAAGGATGCGGGCAATATCTTCCCTGGACTCCTCTTCGCTCACCGCGCATTTTTCCACGGTGCAGGTCCCCTGGATAAGCCCTTCGGCAAAACCCATGCATCCCGGCATGCCGCATGCGCCGCAGTTTGCTCCGGGAAGCCTGCCGTAGATCTTTTCCAGCCGTTCGTCTTCCGTGACGCAAAATTTCCTGGCCGCGATCGCAAGGCCCACCCCAAAAAGCGCTCCCAGGGCCCCCAAGATGAAAATAGGCGTTAAGATATCCATGTTAAAATTTAAATCCCCCAAAGCCCATAAATGCCAGGCTCATTAAAGAAGCGACGATGAAGGCGATCGGGACTCCCTGCATGCTTTCGGGAATATCCGTCAGTTCAAAATGTTCCCTGATACCGGACATCAGGATCAACGCGAGCAGGAAACCGGCCCCGCCGAAAAACGCCTGGGAGGTTGAATATACGAAACTGGCTATCCTGGCCTGCCCCTGGAAGAAGCTGTCAGCGTTCAGCAGCGTCACGCCCAGGACAGCGCAATTAGTGGTGATCAGGGGCAAATAAATCCCCAGCGCCCTGTAAAGGGAGGGAGAGTATTTACGTATCACCATCTCTACGAACTGGACGAATGCGGCGATCACCAGGATAAAGGTAATGGTTCGCAGGTATTCAAGGCGTAACGGTATCAAAACGAACGTGTAAAGTATCCAGGTTATTATCGAAGAGCACACCATCACGAATATCACTGCCACTCCCATGGATACCGCGGGCTTGGTCTGTTTCGAAACCCCCAGAAAAGGGCACAGCCCCAGGAATTTGGAAAGGATGAAGTTATTGATGAAGACCATGCTTATGGCGATAGTTACGATCTTGCCGAAATCCATGCTTAACAGCATCCTTTCTTTTTAAGCGGCTGCATGCCTTTGCCTTTTCTAATGATATTCGTACCCGCGATAAGCAGGCCCAGGGTAAGAAGCGCCCCCGGGGCCAGTATCATTACCGTTACAGGCTCGAAAGTAACCGGCAATTTAAACCCGGCTATGCTGCCTGCGCCGAATAATTCGCGCAGCAGCGCGATAGTGCTTAAGCCTAGGGTGAAGCCGATCCCCATTCCTAATCCGTCGAACAGGGAGGGCATGACCGGGTGCTTTGAAGCGTACGCCTCGGCGCGCGCCATAATGATGCAGTTCACCACGATCAGCGGCACGAATATGCCTAATGATCTGTCCAGGGCCGGAAAGTACGCCTTCATGGCGAGCTCGCAGATGGTCACGAACGTCGCGATGATGACGATGAAGGCGGGCAGCCTGATGCGGCCCGGGATAAAGGAGCGTAGCGACGAGATGATGCCATTGGAACCGATCAGGACAAAGGTCGCGGCAGCTCCCATCCCTAGCGCGTTAACCAGGGACGTAGAGACCGCCAAAGTCGGGCATAGCCCGAGGATCAGGCCGAAGGTAGGATTTTCTTTGGCGATGCCTTTTATTAATTCATGTGCCAGTTTTTTCATAAGGCCCCGTATATCCTGTTCTTGGTAAAGCGGTCAATCAGCGGTGTTGCGGCATTCATCATCAGTATCGCGTAGGATACGCCTTCGGGATACCCCCCCCAGAGGCGGATAATCGCGGTAAGCAGCCCGCAACCAACGCCGAAAATGACCTGGCCCTTGCGGGTCAAGGGCGAAGTAACGTAATCGGTAGCCATAAAGAACGCTCCCAATACTAATCCCCCGGATAATATATGGAATAACCAGTCACCCGTCAACAATCCTTTAGGGCCGCATATGTAGGTGAATATTCCCACGGTGGCAATATAGGTAAAAGGAATATGCCAGGAAATATAGCCCCTTATCAAAAGAAAGAGAGCGCCTAAAAGCAGCGCGAATATGCACACTTCTCCGATACAGCCTCCGTGTATGCCCCAGAACAGGTCCCATCTGGTAACGTATCCAAGGAGCTTGCCTTCTTTCAGCGCCGTAAGCGGCGTGGCAGAAGTTATCGCGTCGAAGCCTAGCGGCGCGGGGAAAGCAGTCATATACTTCGGCCAGCTTGCCATAAGGAAAGCCCTGCCTACCAGCGCGGGATTGAAGATATTCTGGCCCAGCCCGCCGAAAACCTGTTTGCCTATCGCGATAGAAAAGAAGGACCCTGCAAGGGGGATCCAGAAAGGGACTCCCGGGGGAAGATTATAGGCGAGCAATAATCCGGTCAGAAAGGCGCTGCCATCCAGTACAGCGATCCTTTTGCCGGTCAACTTCTGTAATAGCGCTTCAGTGGCTACGGCGGCAATGACCGCATATAAAATTATCCAGAGAGCGCCGCGTCCGAATATAAAGACGCCGGCAATCCCCGAAGGAATGAGGCTGGCAACTACCAGCCACATGATCCGGCGTACAGATTCATTCTTATGAAGGTGCGGGCCTGCCGAAACAATCAGCCTATTTTCCATTGTTCATAACGCGTAGCACTTCCTGGGCTTTTTTCTTAACCGAATCCATCACTGCCTTTGATGAAATAGTCGCTCCTGTGATCGCTTTGACGCCGGATAGTTCTAAGGAGTTCTCATTTTTGAACTGCGCGCCAAATGTATGTTCAGCAACGCGCGAACCAAGACCCGGCGTCTCATTCAGGCTTATTACTTTTATCGCCTGTATGGTGCCGTCGCAAGATACGCCAACCATGGTATCGATAACGCTGGAATAGCCTTTGCCCCGAGCCTTAAACGCCGCGCCGATTAATGTGTCGTTGGTGCCGTATACCTTATAGTAGCTGACGTCTCCTTCTTCAGATTTGATTGCTTCAAAGCGCTCACCCTGCGGCATTATTTCTTTCAGGCTCGCTTCTTCTTCTGCCCGCGCCTGGCGCATAATGCGCGGCTTGGTAAGCTCGTTGGTCGCCGCCAGTAAGGCGCTGGCCCCGACGCAGATCAGCCCCAGGATCAGGCCGTAGCGCAGCATCTCTTTCATCGCGATACCTCCAGTTTTGCCCTTTTTATGGATTGGGTCAGCCTGCGGTTTGCAGGGCAGACATAATTACACAAGCCGCATTCAATGCAATCCAGCGCTGCGTACGCCTTTGCCTGCGTCCATATCGCTTTTTCCGAAGCCAGATTTATCAGGCAGGGCATAAGCCCCATCGGGCAGCTCCTTACGCACGCGCCGCAGCGGATGCAGTAATCTTCTTCCAGGGACAATGCCTCCTTTTTGTCCAACAATACGATGCCGGTAGTGGATTTTATTACCGGGACTTCGTCAGTGTACTGGGCGATACCCATCATGGGTCCGCCGATGATTATTTTTGACGGTTCCCGGGTGAGGGGGCCGCAAAAGTCGATCAGTTCTTTTATCGGCGTGCCTATGCGCACCAGCACGTTCTTTGGGTTGCTTACGCAGCTGCCCGTGACCGTGACTACCCGCTCGTAGAGGGATTTACCCAGGTAGACCGCCTCATAGATCGCGTATATGGTCGCTACGTTCTGTACCAACGCGCCGATATCAAAAGGGAGTTTCCCCGAAGGCACCTGGCGGCCCAGCACGGATTTTACCAGCTGTTTTTCTCCGCCTTGCGGATATTGCGATCTTAAGACCCGTACTTCGTATTGCGTATCACGCGTCGCATTCCTGAAAGCCTCAATAGCCTCAGGCTTATTATCTTCGATTGCGATATGGACATGCTTTGCCCCTACGCATTTCCCGGCTAAGGCGGCCCCCTTTAAGATCTCTTGGGTCTTCTCGACCATAAGGCGGTAATCGCCCGTGAGGTACGGCTCGCATTCCGCGCCGTTTACGATCAGGCTGTCAACCGGCTTTGGGGGGTTTAGCTTCAGGTGCGTGGGGAAGTTCGCTCCGCCTAAGCCGACAATACCGGCTTCAAATATGATCTCCCGGATCTCATCCGCGCTAAGGGTATCGATCTCGCCCTGCGGCCGAGGGGCTGCAGGGGGCGGCTCTTGACGTCCATCATTTTCGATCACTATCGCCTTGCACTTGCCCAGGACGGGATGGGGCCAATCCTGCAAAGAGGCGACCTTTCCTGAAATAGAAGCATGTATCGGCGCGAAAACCTTCGCTTCTTGCCCGGCAATCTTCTGTCCGGCGCTCACGTTGTCGCCTGCCTTAACTAACGCCGCACAAATCTTACCTATATGTTGGGAGAGGGGTATGTATGCTTTGGGCGGGGGCCTTAGCCTTTCTATCGCTTTGTGTTCTGTTTCATGCTTATGTTCTTCTAATCTAACCATGGTATTTTACGGTGGTGCGCAAGGTTTAGAATGCCTACTGCGGCAAAAAGGAAGCCTACCGCGACCAGCATAGATACCTGCGAAAACCTCTCCGCCAGGACGCTCCCGATAAACATGAATAAAAGGAAGCCCAGATGCATCACGATCTCAAGAGAGCTGAATATCTTTCCCATCATCTCGCTGTCGCTTACGTTATGTAC
>JBFZAN010000006.1:0-26492 GCA_041309005.1 Candidatus Omnitrophota bacterium | reverse complement strand
GCTGTCGACGATTGTTTTCGCATTTGAAGTATCGATGCCTTCGGCGGAAAGTGAAACCCCTGAGGCAGACGTGGCGGAAGCTCCCTTAAAATAGAGCTTGAACATCTTCGAGGCGAGAAATAACACAAGCGCCATAACCAACAGCAGTTCCAGGATCGTAAAAAGGCTTCCTTTTCTTTGTTTCATCTGGATATCTCCCGGCATAGACGCTTACCAGAGGTTTTTTCTCATCCAGTCGTCTGCTTTTTTTGCGTTTTGCCAGTCTTTCTTCGCCCCCTCGGCTGCGCCCTTGGCTGTTTCGCAGCCATATAGAAAAAACATGATGCCAAACAGCCCTAAGATCAAAAGAGCCAGGTTCCTCTTCATCCCTTCTCCTTTTTTATGAATTTACTTAGCCTCTTGGCGGTCCTCTCTTTACCTAAATAATATATCACTTCGAATAGCCCGGGGCCTATGGTTTTGCCTGTCAATGCGACTCTGACAGGGTGAATAAGGGTCTTTGCTTCTATATTGAGCTCCTTTACGAGCGCCCGGAACGCTGCCTCGATACCGGTAATATCAAAGGTATCCAGCGCATTAAGGCGCTCGGCAAAGAGCGAGAACTCCCTGGAAAAATCCCGTGTTAAGAACTTCTTTTCTGCGGCCTGGTCGATGGACACATCGTCCAGGAAAAAGAAATCAGCCCAGTCCGCAAAATCATTCAGGGTAGTCAACCGTGCCTGAAATAATTTTACCAGAGAAACAGTATAATTTCTATCAAAATTATCTTTATCTATGAGTTGCTTCTCCAACAAGGAAGGTATTATCGCGTCGGCCAATTTTGAGGCGTCAGCGTTCTTAAGATACTGGTTATTCATCCAGTCGAGTTTATCCAAATCCAGTACCGCCGCGGTCTTATTGATATTCTTAATGTCGAAAAGCGCGATGGCTTCCCCGATATCTATAAGTTCCCTGTTTGAGCCCGGAGACCAGCCCAAAAGCAGAAGATAGTTAACCAGCGCCTCTGCGAGATACCCCATCTTGTGATAATCGGAAATAGCGGTCGCCCCTTTTCTTTTGGAAAGCCTTCCGCCCCCTTTTGATAAGATCAAGGGCAAATGCGCGAATTCGGGGAGAGTGAAACCCAAAGCCTGATAAAGAAGGATCTGCTTTGGCGTGTTTGATATGTGGTCGTCGCCTCTAATAACATGCGTGATCTTCATCTCTGCATCATCGACCACGCAGGCGAAATTATAGGTAGGCGTCCCGTCTGATTTTATCAGCACCTGGTCTTTGATCGTATCGGCGTCGAACTCGATCTCCCCGCGGATAAGGTCGTATATCTTTATCTTTTGAGGCGTCACTTTAAAGATGATCGCCTGTTGTGTCGCGGGCTGCGCCATTTCCGTATCCGGGATATTTGAAGCAAGATATGCCTTGCCTTCAGCCAATAATTTCTTCGCAAGCGCCGTATAGCGGTCAAATCGCTCGCTCTGATAATAAATCTCATCCCAGCCAAAACCAAGCCATTTAAGGCTGTAGAGTATCTCGTCCAGATATTCCTTCTTTGAACGCTGCGCGTCGGTATCCTCTATCCTTAAGACAAAGGCGCCGTGCTTGGCTTTCGCATAAAGCCAATTAAAGAGGGCGGTTCTCGCACCGCCGATATGCAAATAGCCCGTAGGGCTGGGGGCAAACCTAACCCTTACCATCGCTGACTCCTTCTTGTACTAACTGCATCCCTCTGGATAACGCCTGTTTGTTTATAGCGATCAGATCTTTTCTGTCATGCGTCGCGGTGTCTTCGATAACCCTAAGGATGGTCTCGACTTTCAGGATATGCGTATAGGCGACAAAAGACCCTAACGCCACCACGTTGGCAACCTTGATATTGCCTAATCCTATGGCGATATCCGTAAACGGAAAACATAGGCACCGTAGCCCAGGATTTGACTTTTTAGAAACCGTGGGTTGGCTCACGCAGCCTTTATTCCTGCTTACCAATGAGCTATTAACCAGCAGCAAGCCCTTATTATTGAACCTGGCTTTAAAACGCTCAAATGAAGGTTCGTTCATAACGATCAGGCTGTCCGCTTCGCCGATGATAGGAGAGCCTATCGCTTGGTCGGAGATTATTACCATGCAGTGGGCCGTTCCTCCCCGCACCTCGGCTCCGTAAGAAGGCATCCAGGTGATATGCCGATCCTCCCTCATGGCAGCCTCTGCCACGATCTTTCCCAATATCATGATACCCTGGCCGCCTGCTCCCGCAAGTATAATCCTGTGCGTCATTTGATCCTTCCTAAAGGAAACTCTCTGCTCAACACTCCTTTGATCCAATCCAGCGCCTTCTTTGGCTCCATACCCCAATAAGTCGGACAAGGGGATAGAATTTCTACTAATGAAAACCCTACTCCCTCTATCTGGTTCGTGAAGGCCTGCCGCATTGCCCGTTTTGTCTTGATGACTTCCTGGGGGCTGTGTAAAGAAACCCGTTCGATATATTTCACGCCGGGCAGCTGCGCCAATAATTCGGATATCTTAAGTGGAAACCCTTCATGTGCGCCATTCCTCCCCAGCGGCGAAGTCGCTGTTTTCTGGCCCAAAAGGGTGGTGGGCGCCATTTGGCCTCCGGTCATGCCATAGATCGCATTGTTGATGAATATAACCGTCAGGTTTTCTCCCCGGTTAGCGGCATGTAATGTTTCGTTGCCTCCTATCGCCGCCAAGTCGCCATCGCCCTGATAGGTAAATACGATATTCTCCGGCCTGACCCTTTTGATAGCGGTAGCTACCGCAAGGGCCCTTCCATGAGCCGCTTCCGCGCAATCAAAATCCCAATAATCATACGCGATCACCGCGCAGCCGACCGGCGCGATTCCGATGACTTTTTCCCTGATAGCCAGTTCGTCCACGACCTCGGCGACAAGCCTGTGGGCTATGCCGTGGCCGCAGCCCGGGCAGTAATGGGTCGATACGTTCCGCAATGAGACTGGATGGCTGTAGACTTTTTTCATTTTTCGGGCACCTTATTTCGTGACGCTGGCAACTTTTTTTATTATATCTTCTTCCGAGGGCATTCCGCCGCCCGATCTGCCCAGCAGGGCGACCTTCGCCCTTCCGGCGACCGACAACTGCACATCTTCGAGCATCTGGCCGTAAGACATCTCTATCGCCAGGAACCCTGCGCGCGGCGCATGGCGCAAGACGCGCTCAAATATTTCTTTGGGAAAAGGCCAAAGGGTTACAGGCCTGATCAAGCCGACTTTCTTTCCCTTCCGCCTTAACGTATCGATCGCCCCTTTTGCGATGCGCGCCATAGTTCCGTACGCGACTATGACAATCTCGGCATCGTCCAAAAATAGGCCTTCATAACGCTGTTCTCTGCGCTGGATAGAGCGGTATGTCTTCTGCAGCGTCAGGTTAAGTTCTTCCAGCGCGCCCTCTTTAAGCCGGAAAGATGCTGCCAGGTTCGGCCTTCTTCCCCGGCAGCCGGTGAGCGCCCAGGGTTTTTTGTACTCATTGACGCTTGGCTCTGAATCTTTGATGCGTACCGGTTCCATCATCTGGCCCAATAAGCCGTCACCTAGAATGAGCGCCGGGATGCGGTATTTGTCCGCCAGGCCGAAAGCCATCTGCGTAAAATGATACGCCTCATCCACGTAAGAAGGCGCCAGGACTATGCAGCGATAATCTCCGTGGCCTCCTCCGCGCGTAGCCTGAAAATAATCCGATTGCGCAGGAGATATATTCCCTAACCCGGGGCCTCCGCGCACAATATTAACGATTACCGCCGGCAGCCGCGCGCCGGCAATATAAGAGATACCTTCCTGTTTAAGGCTGATACCGGGGCTTGACGAAGAGGTCATTGCCCTGGCTCCTGCCGCCGAAGCCCCGAATACCATGTTTATCGCGGCCAGTTCGGATTCAGCCTGAATAAAGACGCCTTTGGCCTCAGGCATATGCTTTGCCATATACGCGATCAGTTCATTCTGGGGCGTTATGGGATACCCCGCGTAGAACCTGCAGCCTGCCCTAAGCGCCCCCTCGGCAATCGCTTCATTCCCCGTCATCAGTAATTTTTTATTCATCCTATTTATACACTTCGATGCAGCAATCCGGGCATATCAGCGCGCACATTGCGCAACCGACGCACTGGGACTTATCTTTGAATTTTACGGCCCTTACGCCGCGCCTGTTCAGCCCCTTCTCCATTTCTAATGACCCCTTGGGACAAAAGCTTATACAGAGTAAGCAGCCTTTACATTTTTCCCTGTCTATCGTTATTTTAGCCATATCAGCTTCGCTTTCCAATTACACTCATGATCTTTTTTGCGATTCTTTCCTTGGTGAGGCCGTAGTGCTCCAAAAGGATTTCACGCCTTCCGTGAGATATAAACTCCTGAGGCAGCCCCAGCCTTATGAGCGGCCTTTGGAGCGCTTCGCTTACCGCGCTGCCGAATCCCGCGTCAGTGACGCCTTCTTCAGCGCTGAATACGAGCTCTGTTTTCGCGCAAAGTGTTTGCAAGAGAGGGCCATCAAGCGGCGCTGCGAAACGCGCGTTCACCAGCGTTCCACGCAAGCCTTGAGATTCCAAAATCTTTATGGCTTCCAGGCAAGGCAACACCATGCTCCCCAGCGCAACCAGTAAAAAATCTTTGCCTTCCTTCAATACTTCCGCTTTCCCTAGCGCGATGTTGCTGCACGGTAAATCCGTCACCGGGCAAGCTGACCTCGGGTATCTTATCGCAACGGGCTTTTTCAAGCCTACGGCAAATTCAAGCATCGCCTCAAATTCTTTGGCATCTTTAGGAGCCATTATTACCATATGGGGGATGGTTCTTAAGAACGGGATATCAAAAACCCCCTGATGCGTAACCCCGTCTTCTCCCACCACGCCTGCGCGGTCAATGGCAAATACCGCGGCCACCTCCTGCAAGGCGATTCCTTCCATTATTTGATCAAACGCCCTCTGTAAGAAGGTGGAGTATATGGCGACTACCGGCGTAAGCCCTGCGGTCGCCAAGCCGCTTGCAAAACATACGGCATGGGCCTCCGCGATCCCCACGTCAAAGAATCTCCCCGGATAGGTATCCCTGAACTTGTCCAGCCCGGTACCTTCCGGCATCGCTGCGGTTATGGCAACGATCTTAGGATTTGTTTTTGCCAGCGCGACCAGTTTATTGCTAAAGACCTCTGTATAAGACTTAGCGGCGACAGCCTTGGACAAAGAATCGCCGGTAGAGACTTCGAATGGTCCTGCGCTGTGGAACCGCACGGGGTCCTTTTCTGCGGGAGGGTATCCTTTGCCTTTCTTGGTGATCACATGGAGGAGCCGGGGACCTTTCAGTTCAAGCAAATTTTTCAGGGTATGGGTCAGGACGTGAATGTTGTGACCGTCGAGGGGGCCGAAATATCTAAAACCCAGTTCTTCGAACAACATGCCCGGGATGAATACGCCTTTTAAGCCCTCTTCAAATTTATTGGCAAGTGAAATGATCCTGCCGCCCTTGGGGATACGCGACTTAACAAAACCTTCAAGAGAATCTCTAAAACGGTTATACAAAGGCAGAGACAATACCTTGTTCAGGTACGTGCTAAGCGCCCCGACATTCGGGGCGATGCTTAATTCATTCGTGTTCAGTATTATCAGTATGTCTTTTTTCAGATGGCCGGCGTTATTAAGCCCTTCAAAACACAAGCCGCCGCTCAAAGAGCCATCGCCGACTACCGCCGCTACCTTAAAACGCTCATCGCTTTTAAGGTAGTCGTTTGCGGCCACAAGCCCCAACGCTAAAGATACCGAGGTCGAGCTATGCCCTGTCGTGAAAGTATCGTATGCCGATTCTTTCCTGCAGGGAAAACCGCTTATGCCCTTGTACTGTCTTAGAGTATGGAAATCACGGTGCCTTCCCGT
Source organism: Candidatus Omnitrophota bacterium (assembly GCA_041309005.1). GTDB lineage: Bacteria > Omnitrophota > Gorgyraeia > Gygaellales > Profunditerraquicolaceae > PPR-0468. The sequence goes on along the minus strand of JBFZAN010000006.1, from coordinate 20,596 downwards.
CAAAATCTTATGCGCATAGGACTGGTGCCCCACGTCGAAGATAATCTTGTCTTTAGGAGTATCGAGACAATAATGGAGCGCTATGATAAGTTCGACCGCCCCAAGGCTTGAGGCGAGATGGCCGCCGGTTGAGGAAACCGTCTCGATCATACACCGGCGTATTTCATCGGCCACGGTAGGTAGCTGTTCCAGGGAAAGCTTTCTTAAATCTTCGGGAGAACGTATCTTTTCTAACAGCATGTGCTCTTTGATGATGCCGCTTTGTTATTCTTCGGCCGTTTTTTCATCAAACGGCTTTAATTCAAATTCGCCTTTTTTGTTCTTTACCAGTACTTCGATCTTTTTTTTGGCGCTATCTAATCGCTGTGAACAGATGCGCGAAAGTTCGATGCCGTCCTGGTATTTCTTCAGGGCTTCATCCAGCGACAAGTCGCCTTTTTCCAGGTCATCGACGATCTTTTCAAGTTTTTTTAACGCGTCTTCGAATTTCATTTCACTCATCACTGCACTCCTCTTGTTACCTGCCTTATTTCGCTTACCACTTCTCCCTTGTGCAGCCGGGTTTTAATCACGTCTTTTTCTTTAAGCGCTGCCGCGTCTTTCACGATGCCGCCTTGAGGCAGCAAAAAGGTGACGCTGTAACCACGGGCTAAGATGTTCAGCGGATTAAGGCCCGACAGCTTCTCTGCGGCCTTGATAAAGCCGGACCTCTTAAGCGACATCAAATGAGTAACCCTTACCTGCATTTGCCGGGCCGCATCAAGGGCCTTTGCCTTGTATTGCTCGAGCGCCGCCGCGGGATTCAAAAGCGCCAGCTTTTTTGCCGTTGCCTCCAGCCTGTTTTTATTCAATGCAAATCCGTGCTCCATGGCGAGGCTTATGCGGCGCACAAGATCATCCACTTCTTCACGCGCATTCAACGCGATATCCGAGAGGGCTTTTTTAAAACGCCTCTTTATATCATCGAGCTGCCCCTTTAAGTCCTCTTTCCCGGGGATGACCCACTGCGCCGCTACCGAAGGAGTGGGCGCGCGAAGGTCTGCCACCAGGTCAGCAATAGTCCAGTCGCGTTCATGGCCTACTGCGGAGATAACCGGTATACTGGAATCGTATATGGCATGGGCGACGATTTCTTCATTGAAGGCCCAGAGGTCCTCGATACTGCCCCCTCCGCGGCCTACGATCATCACGTCAACGTTATTAAGGCGGTTAAAGTCCTTTATTGCCTGAGCGATATCTTCCTTGGCTCCTTCACCCTGCACTCGCACCGGATTGATAATGATGTGCACATCCGCGAATCTCTCGTTAAGCACTTTTAAAATATCCCTTATCGCAGCGCCTGAAGGAGAAGTTACCACGCCGATCCTTGAAGGAAGAAAAGGCAGGGGTTTTTTGTGTTCGGGAGAAAATAACCCTTCTTTCTCTAATCTTTCCTTTAACTGCTCCAGGGCAAGTTGAAGGCCGCCTAAGCCTTTGGGTTCGACTTTTTCAACATAGAGCTGATACTTACCGTCCTTCTCGTAAACCCCAACCCCGCCGGAACAGACTACTTTCATGCCGTCCTTCAGCTCAAATTTAAGTTCCCGGGCCGCTGAATAAAACAACACGCATTTCAGGAGGCTTGCGCTATCCTTCAGGGAGAAGAATGTGGTGCCGGTAGCGATCCTTGAAAGGCCGGAGATTTCGCCTTCTACCCATATTTCGGGAAACGCGCCTTCCAGCACCGCTTTTATGTGGCGGGTAAGCTCCGAAACTGTGAAAATATGGCTTGGTTTTTCCGGTTTTGACTGGGAGAACAGATCTTTGGGGATTTCTGGCATTGTCTGCAAGAGTATATATGCTGACCGGTTACTGGGCCTTTTCCTTTGGCTCCTCTTTTTTCTTCCCGGAATCGGGACCGGCAATTTTCTGAACGTTATTCTGCTGGTCGGCAACAGCATTCTCTGCCGGGCTTTCTTTGGCGCCCTGCTCTTGGGGCGTCAAGGTAACAGGCGCTTCGCTTCCTTTTTGTTCCTGAGGCACCGTAGTTGCTGCCCCGGCAGGCTGTTTTTGCTCTAACGGCGCTACTACAGGCTGAGGCTGTTTAGGCTCGGCCTGGGGTTGGACTGCAGGAGGTTGAGCTTGCGGCAAAGCCACAGGTTGAGTTTGCGCTGCTTCGGCTTCCCTGGGCTTCTTCTTCAGCACAATCATAACTACCGAATAAGGGTTTAACGTAAGGGTTTCTTGATACAGCTCGACACCGGCAATCTCTTTTTGTTCCACCGGCGCGAACGCGCAGTTGATGCCGCAGGAGGAGTCTATTACGTATTTTTTATATGTATAATTCTCTTGAGGCGGATTGGGGACAGCGATGCTCGGCTCCTTCTTCGTAATAGCGCCTATGAGATTCAAATTTTTAATGCTCAATTGCGCGGTACGGGGGCTGAACATGAATTTTGTGGCTCGGTCATTTAATTCCTGCGCCCGCTTCAGGATCGTCTTCACTTTATTATCCACCTTCATCGCTGAAACATCCAGCTCTTTTCCCAGAATCTTCTTGATGGTGGCGGGGGTAAGAAGCCGCAGTACATCTTTTCTCTCAGCCTTGTTGAGCGTTGCGATATTGCGGCTAATGTAATTCTTGAAAATATCCGGATCAATATAGTTATAGATGAGCAGCGTGGCTTCATTGTGGCCCTTTGTGGCAATCAAACCAAGGAATTCGTCATTAGGCTTCTGAGGGACTACAAACATGGCATTGCCAAAGCTGTTGAGCATCTTGAATAAGCTGTAAATGGACTTGCTGCCCCCCTTATAGAAAGCGTTGTTCTGTTCGTACCAGAACACGCCTACATTCCTCTTTACACCTTCCTTGTTATCCTGGAAATCCTCGAGGGAGAAGAAAGTCTGATAGGTAATCCCCGCTTCATACATGTTCTTGAGCCTCGCCGGGATGTAGCTTGCGCAGACAAACGAAGCCTCCTGTCGTTCCGACAGTATGTTGACCCCGCTGTCATAATTCCATTCATCCACAATCAAAGGGATATTCTTATCAAAATTAAAGTAGGAAAGCCATGTACGAATAAGGGTGACCGGCGTTTTGCTATACAGCGTAGTCTCTTTCTCCACGCGCGGGTCGGTTGAATATGCGTGCCAGGTAATAAAATCTATGGGGAGCCGGTAATGGCGGCAGAACCTGATAAATTCATAGATAAGGCTGGTCTCCGGGTTTACTATGGTGTTGCCGTCAAAATTCTGGAACCACCAGCTTGTGCTGGGACCGCCGATGGGGATATGGATCTTTGTTTCCTTTTCGAGCTCTTTTACGCTTTCGGCGATCGCCTTATACACGTTAAAGTAATCCTGCTTCCTCCCTAAAAAGAAGTCGTCTAAGTCGGGGGCGCTCCATACCTCGTACCAGATGTTGTACTTTTTATTACAACTGAGCTCCCTGATATGGCTCTTTACCGATTCCTTGAATGCTTTTAAGTTCCATGGCAGGCTCTTTTTATCAAGCACTTTACCCAGGCCCGGCGGAGTGCCGAATATGTTCAGGATAACTATCCCTCCCGCGTCATTGATGCTCTTGATCACAGCTTCGTAATTCGCCAGCAGTTTTTGTTGCGAATCTTTGTTTTTAGTCAGCTGGTTTATTTCCCAGAGATTGTATTGCAGGCGGTAGACCCCCCCGAAACCTATCTCCTCCTGCCATGTATCCAGCACCTGACGGGCCGCTAATTCCTGGGGCCAGGTGTAATCATAATGAAAGCCCCTGCCGCTCAAGTCGACGCTGGGCTTAAAAAGTTTCGGCAACGCTACCGTGCTGGAAGAAGCGTCTAATGTAAATATGACATCGGTGTCCTGGGCGCGGCCGGCGCACAGGGCGAAATGAAAAGTGAGAATCAATATGCTAAGCGTGAAACATTTACGTATCATCTGGCAACCTTCTTTGTATCCTTACGATCGATCTCGCCTTACCGGTATGCTCGTCGATATCCACTACCGCGCCTTGGAGCTGGATATTGGCATCCGCCACCTCGAATCTCACGGGCACCGAGGTGATAAATCGCTCCAGCACATCCTCTATCCTCCTGCCGATCACCGAATCGCACGGGCCGCTCATGCCCACATCAGTAATATAGGCGCTGCCGCCGGGCAGGACCTTTTCGTCCGCCGTTTGTATGTGCGTATGGGTTCCCAGTATCGCCGATACTTTTCCGTCCAGGTACCAGCCTAAGGCGACCTTTTCAGAAGTCGCCTCCGCATGCATATCCACAATGATAATGGGCGTTTCTTTAAAGAGCGCTTCCCGCAGGCGCATTGCGGTTTTAAAAGGACACTCAAGAAGAGGTTCCATAAATACCCTTCCTGCAACGTTAATCACGCCTATCTTTAAGCCGCTGGGTAGGGAAAACGTCGCCCCGCCTTCTCCGGGGACTCCCGCCGGAAAATTGGCGGGCCTTAAAATCCGCCGCTCCTGATTAATAATCTCAAAGATCTCTCTTTTTTTCCAGATGTGGTCTCCGGAAGTAAGCACATCGACACCGCCTGCGAACAATTCCTCCGCAACCCTGGCGGTAATCCCCGAGCCCCCCGCGGCGTTCTCGGCATTCGCGATTACAAAATCAAGCGCGTATTCTTTCTTTAGCGCCGGCACCAGCTGCCTGACCGCGTCTCTGCCCGGCTTGCCGACAATATCGCCTATAAATAAAATATGCATTGGCCTTTCGCTTCCGATTATTTAGCGTATTCGATCGCCCTGGTTTCCCTGATCACGGTAACTTTGATTTGACCGGGATATTCCATGCCTTCCTCTATCTTCTTGCGGATGTCCCGCGCCAGGTTCATCGCGTCGCTGTCCGATATCTTATCCGGCTGCACCACTACTCTTATTTCTCTGCCTGCCTGGATCGCGAAGGACTTTTCCACCCCCTTGAACACATTCGCAATGGACTCGAGTTTCTCAAGTCTCTTGATATAGGTCTCGAGGGTCTCTCTCCTTGCCCCGGGCCTCGCGGCGCTGATCGCGTCTGCGGCTACCGCCAAAACCGCGTAGAAACTTTTTGCCTCCGCCTCTTCGTGATGCGCCTCAATCGCCTGCACCACTTCTAACGGCTCGTTGTATTTTCTTGCCAGATCCGCCCCGAGTTTCGCGTGGGTCCCCTCGACTTGGTGGTCCACGGCCTTGCCGATATCGTGTAAAAGGCCTATGCGCCGGGACAACTTAAAATCCAAGCCTAATTCCGAACCCATTGCCCCCAGAAGAAAAGAAACTTCTTTTGAGTGCTGCAACGCATTCTGGCCGAAGCTGGAACGATATTTAAGGCGCCCCAGGAGCTTTATCAGTTCCGGATGTAGACCGTCGACGCCCGCTTCAAACGCGGCATTCTCCCCTTCTTCCCGTATCTTTTCATCCAGATCCTGCCTGGTCTTTTCCACCACTTCTTCGATCCTGCCCGGATGGATCCTGCCGTCAGAGATCAGTTTTTCAAGGCTTAAGCGGGCAACCTCCCGCCTTACGGTATCAAAACATGACAAAGTAACCGCCTCAGGAGTATCATCGATGATTACGTCCACTCCCGTGGCCATCTCAAACGCGCGTATATTCCTGCCCTCCCTGCCGATAACCCGCCCCTTCATCTCGTCGTTAGGCAATGTCACCACGCTGACTGTCGATTCAACCGTATGGTCGGCCGCGCATCTTTGTATCGCGAGGCTCAATATCTCTCGTGCCTTCTTATCCGCGCTGCTGCGCAGTTCTTCTTCCTGCTTTTTAATCAACACGGCCTTTTCCGCATTCAATTCGTCGTTTAAGCGGGTAAGCAGGATCTGTCTCGCTTCTTCAACCGAAAGGGAGGAAATTTTCTGCAGCCTTTCCTTCTCTTCGCCGATTAAAAGATGCAACTGGTTCTCTTTTGCCTTGATCGATTCTTCCTGCTTCCTTATATTGTCATGCCTTTGCTCGATTTCTTTTTCCTTCTTTTCCAGAAGATCGAGCCTCCTGTCGATATTCTCTTCTTTCTGGGCAAGACGTTTCTCTAAATTCGATATTTCTAAACGCCTATCCTTGGTTTCCCGCTCGAAATCCTGCCGCATGCGGTAGAGCAGGTCCTTTGCCTCCAGTTCCGCGCTCCGGCGCCTGTCGTCGTTCTCTTTTTTTGCCTGTTCGAGGATCAGCCTTGCCTTTGCCTCGGCGTCCTGGATTTTCTTCTCTGCGATATACCTTCTGAAGAGATAGCCCAGCCCGATTGAAACCAAAGCAACGACCACAACTATAAGTATATTTAACATAGGTTTCTCTACCCCCCTTACTCTTTCGTGAACTTCATGAGTGGTTCACTGCGGGACAAGAAAATCAGGCAAAGATGACTCTGCGGACGCGTACATCGGTCGCGGTGGAGGGCACGAACGGCAAGACCTGGAAATCGAACGCCAAGCCGATAGAAGGCACATCCTGTGGGATTGTTCTTAAGAAACGGTCATAATAGCCTTTGCCGCGACCAAGGCGGTTTCCGCGCTTGTCAAAGGCAAGCCCGGGCACCACTACAAGCCCCGGATTTTTCAAGCTCACCGGCTTTCTGTTCACCGGTTCCCAGACCCCGTAGGGGCCCTTTTTGAGCTTTGCTTTGGTATCCAGCATACAGGCCATTATGTTTCTATTACAACAAACAGGTACCAGGATAATTTTACCTAAATTGTGCGCTTCTTTTATCATTTTCTTCGTGTCAACCTCGCCGACCAGCGATATATAGAACATCACTGTCTTTGCCTTTTTAAAAGCCCTTGTCCCGAACAGCTTCTTTTTTATACGCCTGTTCTTTCTTTCTCGACCTGCCTCCTTCTGTCTTTTTAGTTCTCTTAAAATTTTATTACGAATTGCCTGTTTTGTCAATTGCTTACCTTGCGCTGTATCCATGGTCTTTCTTAGGTGTGCGCCCATACGGACTACGTGACAATCAGCTTGTGCGGCTTGGAGCTCTTTTTAAAGTCTTTAGGCGGCAGTATCTTCCTTAAGTCATTGGTTCTCTGCCGCTTTTCCAGCTCCTTATAGATCAGTACCCAGGCGCAGTCCCTGTCTTTATCTGTTTCGCATTTTCCCTTGTTTGTACCACCGCAGGGGCCGTTCAAAAGCCCTTTGGAACACAAAGTGATAGGGCAAATTCCCGCGGTTGCGTCCAGGACGCATTCCGCGCACAAAGAGCATTTTTCGTAAAAATTGCCCTTGGCGTCCACTACCGCGCTAAAGAGGGTATTGTTGCCGGGCAACACCGTAAGCCCGACCCTATCGTTATCTTTCACGGATTGAGTACCCAAGCCGCAGGCAAACACCACAATAACCTCTGCTTCCCGCAACGCCTTCATATGGCTGGCAAGCGCTGCTTTCACTTGCGCGGCGATGCAAGGCGCATCGGGAATACAGGTGCCGCAGACTATTTTGCCGTGTTTTTCCAACTGCTTTTGTATTTCTTCGATCTGCTCCTTGCCGCCGGTTTTACAGGTAGTGGCACATTCTCCGCACCCCACCAGAAATACCTTATGGTAGACCTTTAATTTATCTAACAGCTCTTCTAAAGGCTTTTGCTCGCTGACGATCATTTATGGCTCCATTTCTCCTTGTATGTATTTTAGCACGATTTAAGGGGGGGCTCAAGGGAAATAAACGAGTGCTCACTCCGGCTCGTAAACTGCATTGAAATTTGCTCCGCTTCGCTGCGGAAATTTCAATGCACTCGCCGGAGTTTCGCTAAATTTGTTTTATTAAGGAGCTCAAAAAAAATCCCCGCATAATGCCGTCAGATATGATGTCCGAACCGATTTGGTTACAGGTGGGAACCTCCTCTAGGCGCCAAGGCGCTTAGAGAGCATCGGCTCCCATTGTAGTGGTGTTGGTTCACTAATCATCAAATTATCCGACGCGCACTGCAGGGAATTTTTAAAGAGCTATCTTTCCTTTATATAAGTATACCACACCGGAATAGCGTAGTCAAACAAATCTGGCGGGCGAAAGGTCTATCGTAGTCTGGCGTCAAATTCCTTTACCAGCGTCTCGGATATCAGCGTATGTAGAGGGGCGATTTCTTCTTCGGTAAGCGTGCGTTCGTCAGAACGGTAAAGGCAGGAAACGGTCAGCCCTTTAAAGCCGGAAGGGATCTGTGTACCGGCATAACAATCTATTACCCTGACTTCTTTAAGCAAGAGGGGCGCATTTTTCCCTATCGCCTGCAGTACGGCGTCAACTTCTGTTGTCTCCCTAATACTGAAACTGATATCTCTGGCGATCGGCGGATAGAGCGGCAGAGGGACGAACCTCTTTGTAAAATCCCCACCGGAAAGAAGCTTTTCAAGCGGTATCTCTACGACAAATACGTCGGTGTTTTTTATCTGCGCGTGTTCGAGTAAGCCTGTCTCAAGCTTGGCCAGCGTAGCGACGGGCGCTTTACGTACGAGCAGGGTAAGGAGACCGTCCGGTTCGCTCGTAATCCGCCAGTCCTTTATACCCAGGCGCTCGCAAAGCACTCCCAAGACTCCTTTCAAATGCAAAAATCCCACTTTATCTCTGACCTGACCTTTGGTAAGCCAGAAAGATTTCATCCCGCTCAGGGCGACGCCTAACATCAATTCCTCTTTGGCCCGGCCTTGTATTCTGGAAAATATCTTGGCGATTTCAAAGACCGCGATATATTCCTGTTGTTGATTAAGATTCAGGCTGATGCAACGTGCCAGCCCCGGAATAAGGCTGGTTCTTAAAACCGCCTGCTCCTGGCTTAAAGGATTGGCGATTTCTATGGGGTTTGCCCCTGTTTCCCTGGAATAGGCAGGCGTTGCGCTGTCAACAAGGCTGTTGGTGATCACTTCGTTGAGTCCAAGCCCGGCAAGTACGCTCTTTATCGTTGAAACGGCATCTTCGCGGCCTGCGGTCATTATCTGCGGGGTTACCGCGGGTATAGTAGTAGGTATACGCTCGTAGCCGATAATACGCGCTATTTCTTCGATAATGTCTACCGCGGCAACGATATCCTGCCTGTGCAAAGGGGGAGTGACTTTAAAAATATGTTTTGATTTTATGCGTACGTTACATCCAAGGCTCTCTAAGATCCTTTTCACCGTGGATGACGCGATCTTAATTCCCAGGGCCTCATTTACCTGTGCTGCTTCCGCTTCGATTGGCTTCTTTCCCGCTTCAAACAGTCCTGAGCTTTTGGCAGCCGCATAGGAGCCTTTACCAAGCTCCTGGATCAAAAGTACCGCTTTTTGCGAAGCCTCTGCTACCGATGCGCAGGGCACGCCTCTTTCAAAACGGTACGAGGACTCGCTTTGGATACCCAATGCCTGCCTCATCCTGCGGACAATCACCGGACTGAAAACCGCCGCTTCCAAAAGAACGTTTTTCGTGTCATGCGTCACTTCGGTATTTTTACCGCCCATCACCCCGGCTATGGCAATGGCCTTGCGCCTGTCTGCAATGACGAGCATGCCGGCGTTCAGCAGCCTCTCTACCCCGTCGAGAGTAATTATTTTCTCGTTGTTTTTTGCCCTGCGCACAAAGAGCTCCTGCCCGTCCAGCTTGTCGTAATCGAACGCATGAAGCGGATGACCTGTCTCAAACAGTATATAATTCGTAACATCCACGACGGCATTGACGCTGCGACAGCCGACCAACTCCAGCCTCTTTTGAAGCCAGGCAGGAGAAGGCAGGACGTTAACCCCTTCGATGACCTTCGCGGTATACAGCGGGCAATCTTTTTTGTCTTCTATACGGATGGAGAGCTGCCCTGGTCCGGGGCTGCGCCGCGCATTCTTTACCGGGGCGCCGGCGTGCGGCAGTTTCAATTTCCTGCCCGTAATCGCTGCTACTTCCCTCGCAATGCCGATAACGCTGAGCCAGTCGGGACGATTGGAGGTGATCTCGATCTCGATCACGAAATCACCCCCTTTCTCCTCGAGGGAAGTGACCTCAAGGCCCGCCATAGTAAGCTTATCCGCTAACGCTTCGGGCGACAACGCGATATCCACAAAATCCTTGAGCCAGTTATAGGTGACTTTCATTTCTAGAACTGTTTTAGAAATCTCAGGTCATTTTCAAAGAATAGCCTGATATCGTTAATCCCGAACTTGAGCATCGCTATCCTCTCCACGCCCATGCCAAAGGCAAAGCCGGAATATTTCTTAGGATCGTACCCAACATGTTTAAATACGTTGGGGTGTATCATCCCCGATCCCAATATTTCAAGCCACCCCTTCCTACCGCACACCGAACAGCCTTTACCTTTGCAGATGATGCACGAAATATCCACCTCGGCGGAAGGCTCAGTAAACGGGAAAAAATGGGGCCGGAAACGCATCTTAATATCCTGTCCGAACACGCGTTTTGCGAACACTTCCAGGACACCTTTTAAATCGGAAAAGCGTATCTGTGTGTCCACCATAAACCCTTCTATCTGATGGAACATGCATGAATGCGACGCGTCCACTGCGTCCGGACGGTATACCCTGCCGGGCACCACTACTGCTAAAGGGGGCTTGCGCGATTTCATCACCCTGATCTGCACCGGCGAGGTGTGGCTGCGCAATAACTGCTTTCCTTCCCCGGAGCGTATTGCGTCGGAAGGCTCTTTCAAATAGAATGTATCGAAGGCGTCGCGCGAAGGATGGTCCAAGGGGATATTAAGGCCCGTAAAATTATTGAATTCTGTCTCGATCTCGGGCCCTTCTACTACTGAAAAACCCAGGTGGCCGAATATGCCGCAAATCTCATCCATTACCTGAGTGATGGGATGTACATGCCCCAATTCCTGGGAGATGCCGGGCATGCCGATATCGACCCGGCATGCATCGGAAGGTTTTTCTGTAGCCGCAAGAGATTTCTTTTTATCTTCAATAAGGGAGGTTACTTTAACCTTCAAGCTGTTAACTTGTTGGCCAAAAGAGCCACGCTCTTCCTTGGGCAGGCCGGGGATAGAACCGGTCAGCTGAGTAATAATACCTTTTCTGCCCAGATATTTTACCCTGAATTCCTCAAGGCGTTCGAAAGAATCTACGCCCTGTATCTCGGAATCTAACGTAGTTTTAATCGCGTCAATATCCATACCAGACCTAATACTCCTAATAAGGCTATCGCTATCCTTCTCTTGCGCTCACTGGTTTTTTCTATTATTTCCCGCCCGGCGCTGATCGTCCGTATGCGTTGGGCATGTATGTCAATATCTCCTCCGTGCTGGGGGCACGCCCGCGCAAAGACCCCTTGTACCTCAATCCAGTCGCCTTTGGATTTATAGCTGCCCGTGTAACGCAAGTCCTTGATGAGGTCTTTGGGAGCCCATACCCCGATGGCATTCTTTCCGTCATTAACGTTTATCCAGGCGTAGCCTTGACGCACCATTATATCACCGATTACCTCTCCTTCATAGACTACGCTTTGACCGTCATGCTGCGCGGCGTTATTGATCAGTTCCGTGCTGGAAACGGGCTGCGCACGACACGCGCAGGGAAAAAGCAAAGACATAAAAAGAAAAATGGTTGCAAGGCCAACGCCCAAGCGGTGTACCATTTTACCTCCCCTTTATCGCAGCGACCACGAAACCTATTAACGTGAATATGGACATGAACTCAAGCCTCCCCGCCCACATCTGCAATATGTAGGTGAACTTTAAGCCCGCGGGCATCTGCGCGTTCGTGATCCCGCAGGACAATCCCACATTCGCTGCTGCCGAAGTGGACTCGAACAGCGAATCCAGAAAGGGATATCCGAAATACATACCGATGAGCGCCCCCAAGCCGTATAAAAGCAAGTACGCCAGGGTGATCAATAATACCGACCGTACCTGTTTATCAACAAGGAAGATTTCCTTTACGTGGTGGAACTTCTGTATCACCAGCGCCCTCTCGGGCAGAATGATCCTTTTTATGTCCTGTACCAGGGCTTTAAAAATAATCCCGATGCGAAGCATTTTTATCGCGCCTGTGGTAGAGCAGACCGCGCCTCCCAGCCCCATCGCGCAAATCACCGATGCCAGCGCAAGAGGGGCCCATTCCCGCACAAACTGGCCTGCATATATCGTCTGATACCCTGTTCCGGTATGGGCCGAGATCAGCTGGTAGAACCCTTTACGGAACATCGTCATCGCTGTAGGATATATACGCATCTGGTGCAATCCCGCGATGGTGACAAAAAAGATAACCATGATGGAGATAAAAAGCGTGATTGTCTCGATATTTTTGAATATCTCCCGGCGGTTGCCTGTCCAGATATGGTAATGCAATTTGAAGTTGAGAGCGCCCAACACCATCAGTATAACCGTGATTGCCTCGAAGGGCATACTGTGATAGTAAAGTATGTTTTGCGACTGCGGCGAAAACCCTCCCGTATCAAAAGCGGCCATAAAGATACAGGCTCCGTGAAAAAAAGCATTGCCCGGCTTCAAGCCATTGAGAACACCGGTCACCCCCAAGGCAAGCGTGCCCAGCACTAAATACACCAGGCTTACCAGCCAGATAAAACGGCTTGTATGTACCACATTCGGGAGTATTTTCTCGTCACGGCCTTCTCCGACATACATCTTGAGCGCCCCCGTAGCTCCCTTCACCAGGAAAGAAAGCGCGACGATGATTACCCCCTGCCCGCCGATAAACATGGTCAGGTGGCGCCAGAGGTTATGGGAACGCGAAAGATGGTCGAGGTCCTGCACCAGGATAAGGCCAGTGGTGGCAAAGCCTGACATCGCGTCAAAACAAGCATCCAGGTACGCGTTCCAATGGCCGCTTAAGTATAGCGGTATCGCTCCGAGCACCATTGCCACCAGCCACGACAGGGAAACCACGATCATCCCCTGCATCCAGTTGAGCTCCGTTTTGGAATCGCACAACCTGGTCAAAAGCAGGCCGAATATAAACGTTATCTCTAAGCAGATTAAAAAATCAAGAACAGGATTTATTTCTCTAAACGCCAGCCCCGCAACGATAGGCACGATCATGGTAAACCCCAGCCCTATCATTATCTTTCCCAGATAGAAACCTATGTTTTTTATGTCGCGGGCGTCCGGTCGTAAAATCATCGTTTAAGGGCTGCTGCGATAAGGCAGGTTAAAAAAGCTGCGAGGATGATCGAGACGGCATACAGGACTTCTGTGCCGATGCCCAACATGGCGTTCCGAAGAAATTTGACCTTCATATTAAAGTTTTCCCACCAGCAGGTTTAACAACTTCGATTCGTTGCCTACGGAGGTAATCGCTATGATATCGTCGCCGGGCCTTAACACGGTGGTGCCTTTTGGCACGATTACTTCTTCGCCCCTGACCACGGATACCAGGACGGAATCCGGCGGCAACGTGACGTCTTTTACTTCTTTGTTTATGACGGGCGAGTCTTCGGGCAGATCAACGCGCACCACCGCGAGTTTCCCCCGTTTGAAGCTCATCAAGTTCACAATATCGGAAAAGGACACCTCCTCTTCAACGATCTTGGCAATGATCTTGGTGGAATCAACGGGGACATCGATGCCCAGTTCGGAAAAGATCCGTTCGTTATCAGGGTCGTTTACCCTTGCGATGGTCCTTCTCACCTTGAATTTCTCTTTCGCCAATTGGCATATGATAAGATTGTCTTCGTCGTCGCCGGTCATCGAAGTAAGCACATCCGCGCGGACCGCGCCGGCCTGTTCCAATATATTCGGGTCGCAGCCGTCACCGTTAATCACCAGCGCATCTATGTTTTTGGCTATCGCTTCGCAGGTGTCTTTATTTTTATCCACGATGCTTACCGTGTGCTTGCCCATGCAGAGCATTTTCGCCAAGAAAAAACCCACCTTGCCCGCTCCTACGATCACAATATACATACCGCTGCCTTTTATGTTAGAGATGGAACATCTCCCTTATCTTGGTAAGGCTGGCAACCTTTACGACCGCCATTAAGACATCCCTGTCTTTTAAAACCGTGTCCGGCTCAGGGATAATGACGCCGGAAAGCCTGCGTATCGCGACCACCAGGAACTCCTGGGAGATATTGACCTGTTTGATCTTTTTGCCTATGAGGGAGTTTTTGACTTCTATTTCGATTACGCCCAATTCTTTAGTCTCGATAAGATAACTGGAAAACCGGCTTTCCACGATTTTGTCGCGAAGCATCGCGGCAAGCAGTATCGTACCGCTTATAATATCGAAACCAAGCGCCGCATAGATATACGCGCGCGAAGGGTCATATACGCGTATGAATACTTTGGGGACGTGGAATATTTTTTTCGCCACCTGCGCGCACACTAAATTCGTATTATCGCCGTTGGTCACCGCGCAGAAGGCATCGGCTTTTTCTATCCCCGCCTGCTTCAGGAGCGCGAGATTAAAACCGTTGCCTAACAAGACCAGGCCGTTGAAGGTGTTACCCAGCCGGTCAAACGAAGACCTGTTCTTATCGATAATCACGACATTGTGTCCTTCGCTTGATAACAGCTTTGCGAGCTCCGAACCGACCCTTCCGCACCCCACGATGATAATAAACATACAGTCAGCCTAACTGCTCTTTGCCAATGCTACGATTTTCTTAAACGCGGCCGCATCCTTTATTGCCAGGTCCGCCAGGACCTTGCGGTCCAAAGCGACTTTCTGCTTTTTAAGGCCGCTCATCAATTTGCTGTAGGTGATGCCCTGCTCACGGCAGGCGGCGTTGATACGGGCGATCCAAAGCCTGCGGAATTCCCGTTTCTTCACGCGCCTATCGCGGTAGCCGTAGACGAGCGCGTGCATAAGGGCGCGGCGCGCCTGGCGATATTGCTTGCTGCGATCACCCCAAAAACCTTTTGTTTTCTTTAGTAGCTTTTTCTTCCTCTTTCGAGTTGCGACACTATGCTTGATCTTAGCCATATACGTTCCTCCTCATTGGTATCACGCCTATCAGCCGTACGGCAGCATCCTTTTAAGGTATTTTGCGCTTTTTGCAACCCGCACGGTCCTGGATTTCCTTAGTTCCCGGATCTTGCCGGAAGTCTTGTTCGTTAAAAGGTGCCCCTTACTGCAGGGGTGGTATTTGATCTTTCCTTTTTTTGTGAGCCTGAATCTTTTCGCTACTCCGTCTTTTGTCTTTAATTTTGGCATTGCGCGCTCCGTCTGTGCTGGTGAAGCTTTTTATATGGTTAACGCACTTTTTCTTGCGGCTTGATATCGATTTTTTTGGGAGCCAGCAGGAGAGAAATTATTCTTCCCTCCAGCGCCGGTTCTTTTTCGACCGCAGCGTCGTTTTGAGTATCGATGATAAACCTGTCTACGACCTTTCTCCCCAGGTCCATGTGTTCCATCTGCCTGCCCCTGAAAAAAAGATCGATCTTTACCCTGTCTTTTTTCTTTAAGAAATTTACCGCCTGTTTTAGTTTCACCTGATAATCATGTTCATCTATATTAGGATGCAGCCTTATCTCTTTTAAACGGCTCTGCCTCTGGTGTTTTTTTGCCTCGCGCTCTTTCTTCTCCTGGTCATACTTGAATTTGGCGAAATCCATGATGCGGCAGACAGGCGGACTCGCCTGCGGAGCCACCTCTACTAAATCCAGCGTGTATTGATTCGCCATGTCAAGCGCCTTTTCTATAGGCACCACCCCCAGCTGATTGCCTTCAGGACCGATAAGCCGCACTTGCGGTACGCGTATCCTTTCATTGATGCGAATAAATTTTTTAATCGCAACCACCTCCTTTTGTCGCCGAAAGAAGGCGCGCGTTAGCGCGCCGATGCGGCATTGCCTTTCGTATCTATTTCGCCCCTTAAACGCGTTGCCAATTCATCAAGGGTCACGCTCCCTATGGCGCCCGTCCCTTTTTTCCTGACCGAGACGGTCCCCTGTTTTTCTTCGCGCTCTCCCACCACCAGAATATACGGAACCTTTGCCAGCTCTGCCTCGCGTATTCTTTTGTCCAGCGTTTCATTGCGCCCGTCGATCTCGGTCCTGATTGCATGGCCGATAAGCCCCTGTTTGATCGTCGAGGCATACGCTTTTACCGTATCTTTGATGGGGATGACTACGGCCTGGAGAGGAGCTAGCCAGAGGGGAAGATCCGCCTTGTAATGCTCGAGCAGCGCGCCGATAAAACGTTCGAGGCTGCCCAGCAGGACACGGTGGAGCATGATCGGCTGCTTCTCCTGACCCTGGTGATCAATATAGGAAAGGCCGAACCTTTTCGGCAGGGCAAAATCGCACTGGATAGTAGCGCACTGCCAGGACCTTTTCAATGCGTCCTTTAACTTAATATCTATTTTGGGCCCGTAGAATGCGCCTTCTGCGACGTTGATCTCATACGGCAGATCCTTTTCCTTTAACGCCTGTTCGAGGGCATCGGTAGCCTGCAGCCAGTCTTCTTCGGAGCCGATGTATTTCTCCGGCCGGGTACTTACTTCTATGTCTACCTGCTCAAAGCCGAAGACTTTCATGGTATCGAACACGAAATCGATGATGGATTTTATCTCGTCGCGCAGTTGTTCGGGAAGGCAGAAAATATGGGCGTCATCCTGGGTGAAACCCCGTACCCGTAATAACCCGTGCAGCACCCCTGCTTTTTCGTGGCGGTACACCGTTCCCAGCTCAAAGAACCGTATCGGCAGGTCCCGGTAACTCCTGGTTTTCGATTTGTAGATCAAAATGTGGCCCGGACAATTCATGGGCTTCAACACGAACTCTTTACCCTCTATGGAGAACGTATACATATTCTCCTTATAATAATCGTAGTGGCCCGAGATCTTCCAGAGTTCAGCCTGCATGATATGCGGGGTGATCACCATCTGGTAGCCGCGCTTTAAGTGCTCTTCTTTTTCATAATCCTCTATGATTTTACGCAGCAGCGCTCCCTTGGGATGATAAAATACAAGGCCCGCCCCCGCTTCTTCATGATAGATGTTGAAAAATTCTAACGAAGGCCCCAGTTTCCTGTGATCGCGCTGCTTTGCTTCCTCCAGGTTTTTTAAATATTCATCCAAGTCTCTTTGGGCCACGAAACAGGTGCCGTAGATCCTCTGCAGCATGGGGTTTGTTTCTATCCCGTGCCAGTAGGCGCCTGCGACCGATAACAGTTTAAACGCCTTGATTGCCCCCGTTGATGGCACGTGAGGGCCGCGGCACAGGTCCAAGAAGTCTTTGCCTGTTCTATATATTGAGACCTTGTCGTCGGGGATCCCCTTAAGGAGCTCCTGTTTGTAGGTCTCCTTAAGCGTACTGAATAATTCGAGCGCCTGCTGTTTCGAAAGCTCCTCCCGGATAAACGGTTCGTCGCGCTGGATGATCTCGCGCATCTTCTGTTCGATCCTGGCCAGATCCTCTTCGGTGAATGGCTCCTGCTTGTCAAAGTCGTAATAAAAGCCATCTTCTATCGATGGGCCTATCCCCATTTTTGCCTCCGGCCAAAGTTGTTTGACCGCGTAGGCCATAATGTGCGAGCATGAGTGGCGTAAGGTATCCAAATCCATCTTAAGTCCTTGCGAATACGTCATCCGCCAATAATCCCATTTTCTGGAATTTTTGGAAAAATAACGGGTAGTACCTCATCGCGGGCTTTAGCTGGCCGATGATCTTGCCGTTCTCCGCGATTGATTCGGTCTGAAAAGTAAATAAATCGTTGAGCGATATCTCTTCCTGCTCTATCCCCCGCAGCTCCGTCACATACGTGATCTTGCGGCTGCCGTCTCTCAGGCGCTCCAGGTGCACCACCAGGTTGATCGTCGAACAGATCATTTTCCTTATTTCCCACAACGGAAGGTTAAGACCCGACATCAATATCATTGTTTCCAGCCGGGAGATCACATCTTTCGGAGAGTTCCCGTGCACGATGCCGATCGTCCCTGAATGGCCGGTTGCCATCGCCTGGATCATATCTATCGCTTCACCGCCCCTTACCTCTCCGATAATCAGCCGGTCAGGAGCCATGCGCAGAGAATTGCGGATCAAGTCGCGGATGCTCACTTCGCCCTTACCGTCTTTATCAGGGCCCCGGGTCTCAAGGGAAATAAAGTTTTGCTGGGTCAGTTTTAACTCCGCGGCGTCCTCAATGGTGATCACCCTTTCCTCCGGAGGAAAATAGTTGGAGAGCATCTGCAGCATAGTGGTCTTACCCACGGCCGTGCCTCCTGAAAAGATCAGGTTTAATTTCCCTTTGATGCAGGCTATCAGAAGGTCAGCGGTTTTCTTGGTCAGTGTGCCGTTTTTTACCAGGTCCTCGAGCGTAGAAATATCCTGCGAGAATTTTCTGAATGTTACCGCGGTCCCAAACCGGGACAGCGGGGGAATTATCACGTTGATACGCGTCCCATCGGTAAGGCACATATCGGTATACGGGAAATCTTTGTCCACTCTCTTGCTCGTCGCGGCAAAGATCTTTTCCAATATCGCGTGCACCTGTTCTTCGGAGGCAAAAACGACGTCGGTGAGTATTTTCTTGCCGTCTTTTTCCGCGAATACTTTATCGTGACCGTTAATCATAATCTCTGAGATCGTAGGATCATCGATAAGTTTCTGGACCGGCCCTAGATCGAACGCTTTTTTTGTCATACGCTACCCCTCGTAACGCGTCAACAGATTTGTAGATGGTGGGCCCATGAGGACTTGAACCTCAGACCTTTGCGATGTCAACGCAACGCTCTAACCAACTGAGCTATGAGCCCTGAGCACTTCCGCAGAAAGCGGAACACCAGCCCATCCTTTAGGGCTGGGTAAAAAGTTATTATAATGGGCAAGGAGGGAGTTGAACCCTCACGACCTTGCAGCCAACAGATTTTAAGTCTGTCGTGTATGCCATTCCACCACTTGCCCGCATTATGCCATACACCCCTTGCGTAATCTCTAACTTGTCATCGCCCTCGCTGCTCGGCTTGCCGCCTCGCTACGCTCGTTGCGACGTCCATTCATTTTTTTCTTGTCGCAAAAAATAAATGGAGGCGACGAGCGGACTCGAACCGCTGAATAGCTGTTTTGCAGACAGCTGCCTTGCCACTTGGCTACGTCGCCGTATCTTAAAGGATCTTTTTGACTTCCTTCAATATCGTATCAATGTCTGCCAAACAACCGGCGCCGACCTTGCCGCACGCGAGCTTCCCTATTTTAGGCTCTACAAAACGAACGCCCGTCTTTTTTAACCGGCCGATATTGTCCCGGACGATTGCGTTCTTGTACATGTTTTCGTTCATTGCCGGACATATCAGCACAGGCGCCTTAGTAGCGCATACCAGACAAGTTAATAAATCATCACAAATGCCGCAGGCGATCTTTCCGATGATATTGGCCGTTGCCGGCGCAATCAGTACTGCATCAGCCTGTTCAGCCAAAGATATATGCTCTATCTCCCAGGTCCCTGGTTCCTGAAAGAGGCCCCGGTAGACCTTATTGGCCGAAAGGCTTTGGAAAAGGGCCGGCTTGATTAATTCTTGCGCCTCTTTCGTCATCACCACCGAAACCAGACAGCCTTCGCTTTTAAGACGGCGGATAATCTCGCAGGCCTTATATATAGCGACGCTGGCCGTGACGCCCAGGATAATATTTTTTTCTTTTACCATGCTGTCACTTTAAACGACTGTGCGTCAGACTATTGTTTTTTATACCGCACCTTGCCGCTTGCGATCTCCTGCAAGGCGACGATGGAAGGCTTGGTAGCCTGACTCATTTCGACGAGCTTAGCGCTCCCATCCGCGATCTCCAGCGCCCTTTTCGACGCCAGCACTACCAGTTTGTAAATAGAATTCCCGCTCTTTTCCAAAAGCTCCTCCAGGTCTACATACGCCATAACCGCCACCTCACGTTGTTGCTTCCGCTTTTTTCAACTCAGCTAACACAATGGTCCTTAGCCCCCCTATCGCCACCGGAAGCTCTTCATTGACAAGCCGGTAATCATACGCTTTTGCGCGTAGCAGCTCTTTCTTTGCCAGGAGAAGTCGCTGTCGGATCTCCTCTTTCGCGGTCTTGCTGCACCTTCCCCGGATCCTGTGGCTGAGCGCCTCTAGCGACGATGGCATAACAAAAATAGTGACCGTGTGCCGGGGATACAGGCGTTTTAAGCGCCTCGCGCCATTATAATCCAAACAAAGCAGCACGCTTTTTCTATTTTTAAGCTGTCCCTCCACAAAGCGTTTGGGTGTCCCGTAATAATAACCCAAATACTTCGTCGATTCAAGAATTTTTTTATCAGCTAGGTTACGCCGGAACTCTTGCGTGGTGATAAAAAAATAGTCCCTTCCCGCACGCTCTCCCGTTCGCCTGGGACGCGTCGTAAAAGAAACCGACCTTACCAGCCTTCTTTTTAAGTAGGTATCTTTGAGCAGCGCTTCGGCGAGAGTAGTCTTTCCCGAACCCGAAGGGCCGGAGATGACAAATATCCTGCCCTTCAGCGTGGTCGTTTTGCGCGATTTCCCTGCCGTTCTTCTGCCGACCGGCGTATCTTTACGATATGCTCTCACTCTACGTTCTGTAACTGTTCTCTCATTTTTTCGGTCTGGCTTTTTATCTGGATAACCCTGTGAGAAATAACCAGGTCAAACGACTTTGCTGCCATGGTGTTGGCTTCGCGTTGCATTTCCTGGGCAATGAAGTCAAGTTCTTTTCCCATCGGCCCTGGCTTGCCAAGCCGCAGCTTGAACGCATTGATGTGAAACGACAGGCGC
>JBFZAN010000005.1:0-44769 GCA_041309005.1 Candidatus Omnitrophota bacterium | reverse complement strand
CGCGATAGGAGGAAGCCTTATTTCCGGGCTGGTAAGCGATTATATCGGATATGGCCTGATGCTTCGCTTCGTGTTCATCCTCTGGATCATTTGCTTCTTTACCGGCGCGCTCATTAAAACAGCAGGATTGTATTGGCTCATCGGCGCGCTGGTCGGGATCGCGCTGGGCTCTCTGTGGGTCGTTTCCCGGGCTTTATGCGTCAGGCTTGTGCCGCAAGAAAAAGCAGGGCAGGCGTTTGGTTTATTCAGTCTCGTAGGATACCTTTCGGCGGTCAGCGGAGCTCTTTTCTGGGGTATCGCGATAACGCTGCTTGGCTCTCTCGGCGGATTGGGTTATCGCATCGGGCTCTTCAGCCTGATCTGGTTCATGGCAGTAGGCTGCGTATACCTTTTACGCCTTCCGGGGAAAGGCAGGAGCGCCAATGGATAAAGATCCCTTACTCATTCATCGCCTGTTTCTGGATATGGCCTGCAAATACCCTCAGGATATAGCCCTGCAGCTTAAAAAAGGCGCTCTATGGGAAAGGCGTACCTATAGAGAGGTAGAAGAGTCAAGCCGAAAGATCGCTTCTTTCCTGGCGAGGGAAGGTTTCAAGAAATCAGACTTCGCGGTACTCGTGTCGGAAAACCGCCCTGAATGGGCTGTCGCATACCTGGGTATCGTGCGCGCGGGCCTTGCCTGCGTTCCCCTGGACCCCCAATTGTCAGCGCAGGAAATAAAGCATCTCGTGGCTGACAGCGGCGCAAAGGTCATTTTTTGCGCTCGCGATATTTTTGTCAATAAAATCAGGCAGGATATGGCAGCATGCGTAACGAAGTATATCATGCTGGATACTTCTCAGGGCGATGACCAGGCGGATTGTATCGAGCTTAACGCGCTCCTTAATGTGGAGGCGCCAAGCGAGGGCTTCCTTCCTTCGGTAAGCCCTGATGATACTGCTTCGCTCATTTATACTTCCGGCACCACGGGGCAGCCCAAAGGCGTGCCGTTGTCCCATAAGAACATCTGCTCTAATTTCCTCAGCATCAAAAAGCTGGATATTTGCTTTCACGCCGACAACTTCCTTTCCATACTTCCGCTGCACCATACATATCCATTTATGGTGACACTGATCGTGCCTCTTTGTTACGGGGCAAGGATCACCTACTGTTTGACCGGGTTTAAACCAAAGGAGTTGATCTCGATAATCAACGAAGCAGGCGTCACGGTGTTGGCCGGCGTGCCGCTGTTTTTCTCGCTGCTGCACAGGTCCATATTCGAGCAGCTCAGGAAGATCCCGCGTTTCCTCCTGCCGTTGGTCCTTGTGTGTATAGGGCCCGGGATACGCCTCAGGCTGGGGAGGTCTTTGAGGCTCATGGTCACCGGCGGCGCAAGGCTTGAGCCGGAAATAGCCTCCGATTTCGCTAAGCTTGGGTTCACCCTGGTAGAAGGGTACGGCCTTACCGAAACATCCCCGATCGTTACCCTCAATCCTCCCAAAAGAATAAAATTCGGTTCAGCGGGCAAGCCGGTGCCGGAAGTCCAAATAAAGATCGTTTCCGCGGACGCTGCCGGGGTAGGGCAGGTAGCGATCAGGGGGCCGAATGTCTTTTCAGGTTATTTTAGACAGCCCGGCCTTACCGCCGAAGCGTTGAAGGACGGCTGGTTTTATTCCGGGGACCTGGGTTATATAGACAGGCAGGGCTACCTTTTTCTCACCGGCAGGCAAAAGGATGTAATAGTCTTGAGCTCCGGGAAGAACATTTATCCCGAAGAGCTGGAAGACCATTATAATAAGAGCCCCTATATCAAGGAGATCTGCATTTTGTCCAGGAAAGAGGAAAAGTTCGGCCATGCGCTGGAATCCCTGTTCGCCGTCATTGTTCCCGACCTGGACTACTTCCGCCAGAAGGGCGAAGGGGACATGCGCGGCAAGATCCGCTGGGAGCTGGAGAACCTGGGCAGGGAGCTTCCCGCCTACCAGCACATCATGGGATTTTCCCTTATTAAAGAAGAACTCCCCCGTACTGCCCTTAAAAAGATCAAAAGATTCGAAGTGACCGAGAAATACCTGCAAAAACAGGGCGATAAGGCTAGCGTGAAGGAGCCTCTGCTGCGGGATGAAGACAGGGAGCTCCTTTTGCTGCCTGTCGCCCAGAAAATCATCTCTTACCTGGCTACCGAGCTCAAAAAACCGGTGTATCCGGACAGTAATCTTGAGCTTGACCTCGGGATAGATTCTTTGACCAGGGTCGAACTTGGCTTGGGGCTGGAGGCGCTTCTGTCGATAAAGGTGCCCGAAGAAGCCCTTTACGGGGTTTCAACGGTGAAAGAAGTAATCGTAAAGATAAATGAATTCGTCGAAAAAACAGGCGCCAAGGAAGCGACGGCTAAAGGCCGCGCGAAATCGTGGTCCGGGGTCTTAAGCGCCTTGCCTCCTGCCCGGGCGCTTAAGAGGATCAGGATCGAGGAACGCTTCCTGGATACGCTTCTTACCTTTATATTCAGGAATATAATCTTGTGTATCTTCAGGGTTTTTTGGGGGTTACGCGTAGAGGGCAGGGGGCGTGTTCCTCGCCGCGGCCCTTTTTTGATCTGCCCCAACCACGCCAGCTACCTGGACGGATTCGCGGTGTTCGCGGGGTTGCCTTTGCGTAATGCTCCGCATGTCTTCTTTTTGGGGTTCAGCCGTATCTTTGAGCATCCCCTGGTGCGCTGGGCGATCACCACGGCGCGCCTTATCCCCGTCGATCCCCATGCGGATTTTACCGAGACGATGCAGTGCATCGCCTACCTGGTAAAGCACAAAAAGTCGGTATGCATCTTTCCCGAGGGCAGGCGCTCCATAGATGAGCAGGTGGGGGAATTCAAAAGAGGCGTGGGCATCTTGATCAAAGAACTGGGGGTCCCCGCGGTCCCCGTGTATATTAAAAATTCGCACCGCTCCTGGCCAAGAGGCAAGCGGCTGCCGCGCTTTGTGGCGCTCAAGATCACGTTTGGAACGCCGCTTGAGCCGCAGGACCTTCTCAGCGCGCAAGTAAAAAGGGATTCCGCCGACGAATACGAAACGATCGCCAGGGGCTTAAGGGACGCGGTGCTTGGGCTTAAGGGCTGAATTCTGTTGACAAAAAGCCATTATTGGCTATAATATCCTTGTTGCTTCCCGCCCAAGCGCCCATTAAAATGGTTCCCTTAAGAATACACCTGCAGACGGCTTAATAAGCGTTCTGCATGCATACGACGAGATCGAATATGGGATTATCCGGCCTGATCAAGGAAAAATATATTAAGCTCGATTTGAAGGGAACGAATAAGAAAAAGCTGCTTACGCAGCTGGTCGATTTTATAGCTAAATCGGGCAAACTCAAAGACAAGAAGGCGTTCCTGAGCGCGCTCCTGAAGAGGGAGAAGCTGGGGTCCACGGGGATAGGAAACGGCGTTGCCATACCCCACGCGAAATCGGGAAGGGTGCATGATTTTATCCTCGCGTTCGCCCGGCAGGACGAAGGCGTTGATTTCGGCGCGCTGGACGGAGAAAAGACATACCTTTTTTTCCTGCTCGCTTCCCCTCTGGAAGACGTTGGCAACCACCTGAAGATCCTGGCTGATATCTCCCGGCTGGTGAAAGACAAATTCATTGTTGAGCACCTTAAAAAAGCGAAGAAGAAAAAAGACATCCTGAAGATAATCTCGACGTATCAAGTATAGGTATTCTTTTTTGCCCCGCCCGAGAAGGCCATAGGCTTGATCCCAAAACCCATGTGGTTAAAAAAATACGCTTTTTTCATCTTATTTTATTTTCTTGCTCTTTTACCGGCATCCGGAAAAGAGCCGTCCGGGGGGCTGCCGCGCCTGATATTTTTTCACGCTACCGGTTGCCACGATTGCCTTAAAGTCAGAAGCGAGCTTATGCCCCGCCTCGAGCGGGAATTCAAGGGAAAGGTCGAGATCGAATACCTCGATATCGCCGATATCGATAATTATAAAATCCTCCTGGGTTTAAAACAGCGCTTCGGCATAACAGGCACGCTGCATCTACCCGTAGTCTTTATCAACGGGCAATTGATTTCGGGCGTGGCGCAGGTAGAAAAGAGCCTCGAGAGCCTTATTGAGACGGCTCTGTCAGCCCCCTCCCCGGGAACCCGGCTGACCGGCCCCGTAGACCTGGTTTCGCTATTCCTTTCGTTTACTCCTTTGGCGGTCATCGGCGCGGGCTTGATAGACGGTATTAACCCTTGCGCGTTCGCGGTAATCATCTTTTTTATTTCTTTCCTCGCGCTGCAGGGCTACAAAAAAAGAGAACTGGGCATAATCGGGTTTTTCTTTATACTTGCCGTATTCCTCGCGTATCTTTTAATAGGGCTGGGGTTATTCGGTTTCTTGTTCCGGCTAAAAGGGTTCTGGCTTGTTGCCAGGGCGATAAATCTTTCTATAGGCCTGTTCAGCCTCTTGCTTGGATCCCTGGCGCTCTACGATTTCTTTAAATTCAAAAAGACCGGAAGTTCCGAAGGCCAGCTTCTGCAGTTGCCTCCCGCGCTGAAAAACAGGATCCATTCCGTGATCGGGGTGCGTTTCAGAAAACCGCTTGACGCAGAAAGCGCCCCGTCTTTTACGGCTGTCGCAAGGCTCGCGCTGGGGACGTTCGTGACAGGGTTTCTGGTAGCGGTGCTGGAAGCGGTATGCACGGGGCAGGTCTATCTTCCCACGATAATCTTCGTGATGAAAACGTCCAGCCTTAAGATCCAGGCGCTGGGGTATTTATTGTTGTATAATCTCATGTTTGTTTTGCCTTTGTGCGCGGTATTCCTGGGCGCGATGCTGGGCACTACGTCACAGGAGCTTTCTAAGGTTTTTAAGAGGTATTTTCCCGCGGTGAAGCTGGCGATGGTGCTTCTCTTTTTCGGGCTGGGGATCTACCTGGTATGGAGGGCATAATGGCAAGGGTATTGTTACTGTTGTGGCTGGTCCTGGCGTGGCAGACAGGTTGTTTCAGCCAGCCTCCGGAGGATGCTTCCCAGACCTGGGATTTCGGCTTTATCAAGACGGGTGAGGTCGTAACCCACAGTTTCACTATAGAGAATACTTCAAAAAAAACCCTGACCATACTGGACGTGAACACTTCCTGCGGCTGCACGGCGTCCGCGATCAAGAAAAAAGCGCTCGAGCCGGGAGAGGCCACTGCGGTTGAAGTCAAGTTTAACAGTAAGGGATATTCCGGAAAAACCGTTCAATTCGTATACGTGCACACCGACGACCCCGGCCGGCAGGTCATCAGGTTTACCATTAAAGCCGAAGCGGTCCAATAGGTGAATAATTTTCTTAAGAAAGGGGACATCTCATGTTTTTCTTAAAGTTAAGAATGATGCTTTTAGTGACGGCGCTTTTCGCGATCGTCTATGCGATCATAGCGATGATCGGCTCCGCGCTGGGGGTAAGCAATTTCTATTTTTATCTGGGGATATCCCTGGTGATGATGTTCATTCAGTACATGATCGGCCCTAAGATCGTGGAGTGGACCATGCATGTCAGGTATATCAAAAGAGAAGAGAACCCTCGCCTCTTCCAGATGGTGGAGAGCCTTGCCAATGCTGCTCAGATCCCTGTTCCCAGAGTAGCCGTGGCCGGGATCGGGATCCCCAACGCCTTCGCCTTCGGCAGAAGCATAAAAGACGGCAGGGTATGCGTCACCGAGGGCATCCTGAAGCTGCTGGATGAGCAAGAGCTCAGGGCAGTGCTGGGCCATGAGTTGAGCCACCTGAAAAACAGAGACGTGCTCACCATCACGCTTCTTTCCGTTATCCCGATGATCATGTACCGTATTGCCTGGCAATTCTTATTCTTCGGCCGCAGGAGGGATGAGCGGGGAGGTAATACCGTGCTCATAGGCCTTGCCGCGTTCCTGTTCTATTTCATCACGAACCTGCTGGTGCTGTACGCTTCGAGGATCAGGGAATATTTTGCCGACAGGGGCTCAGTGCTTTTAGGCAACAGCCCTTCCGCGCTTGCCTCAAGCCTCTACAAGCTCGCGTATGGAGCCGCCCGGACTGATAAAGAGTCCCTGAAAGAAGTGGAGGGGCTGAAAGCGTTTTTCGTGAACGACCCCTCGAGGGCCTTACAGGAGATCAGGGAACTGAAAGAAATAGACCTCGATAAAAGCGGCACCATCGATATGTCGGAACTCCAGCGCTTACGGACCAGGCAGGTGCGCCTGGGGATGGGGGACAAATTATTGGAACTGATGAGCACCCATCCGAACATGCTCAAACGCATAAAGCAGCTTTCCGAATACGGCCACCAATAAATCTCTTCAGAGAAATCCGGCAGCCCTGAGAAAAACGCAAAAAGATTTGACAGCTTTTTGGTTTTATGTTACACTTACTTTGTGAAAAAAATAACAAAGTTAGATCCGGTTACGGCGGTTAAATATATACCCCACGACACGATCAAACGCCTGAGCCTCTATTTGAGAAGCTTAAGGAGGCTTGCGCTTAAGAAGACCGCGGTCGCTTCATCCGAAGACATTACCGAATTCCTCAACATTTCATCCGTCCAGTTCAGGAAAGACCTGTCGTATTTCGGCGGTTTCGGAAGAAGGGGAGTGGGTTACGACGTCGAGGTGCTGCAGAGGGAAATTGAAAGAATACTGGGAACGGACAGCGTCTGGAAGATCGCTCTCGTCGGCGTGGGAAGGCTCGGCTCCGCGCTGCTGGGTTACCCGGGCTTCCTTGAGTTCAACCTTAAGATCTGCGCCGCGTTTGACAGTGACGCCGGGAAGGTCGGCAAGACCATAGGCGGAGTGAAGATAGAAGGTACCCGGGATTTGAAAAGATCGATCAGGGAGCACGGGATCAAGATCGCGATCCTGTCGGTTTCGGGGGGATCCGCCCAGAAGGTGAGCGAAGAGTTGATCAAGTGCGGGGTTAAATCCATACTTAACTTTTCGCCGGTGAACCTGGTATTACCGCGGTCTGTCTGCGTTTCCAGCGTCGACCTTGCTTCTGAACTGGAAAGCCTGGTCTATAAACTGAAAAGAGGAAAATTCCTGAATGTTTGAGATCGTTGAAAAATACAGCCTTGGCCCGGGGATAGTGTACTTGTCGGTGAGGGCTCCGTTGATCGCCGGGAAAGCCAAGGCGGGTCAGTTCGTCATGGTCAGGGTCCATGAAAAAGGGGAAAGGATCCCCCTTACCATATCCGACTTCGACAAAGTAAACGCTACTATCGCGATCGTGTTCCAGGAAGCCGGAAAGACCACCCGCGCGCTCTCCGCGATGCGCCAGGGAGAACATATCCCGGATATCCTGGGGCCTCAGGGTAATCCTAGTGAAACAGGCCCTTTCGGCAGCGTGGCAGTGGTAGGGGGAGGTATCGGCGCGGCTCCCGCCTATCTATTGGCGAAGACGTTAAAAGAAAAGAAAAACACCGTGACCTCCTTGCTGGGTTTCAAAGCAAAAGACTATGTGTTCTGGGAAGATAAGCTGCGCGGGGTCTCGGACCGCCTGGAGGTTACAACCGACGACGGCTCCTATGGCAAGCGGGGTCTTGTCACCGCCCTGCTCGCGGAGTTTCTTGCGCAAAACCAAAAGATAGACAGGGTCTTTGCCATAGGCCCTACGGTGATGATGAAGGCGGTGGCTGAACTCACCAGGTCCGCGAAGATCAAGACCATCGTAAGCCTTAATTCCCTGATGGTCTGCGGTATGGGTATGTGCGGGGCCTGCAGGGTGACCGTGGGTGAGGAAACCCGTTTTACCTGCATGGACGGCCCTGATTTCGACGGCCACCTGGTTGATTTCGATGAGTTGATGAAGAGGCTGGAAACCTACAATCATGAAGAGAGAGCATAATAAAAAAACAGTCCCGATGAGGGAGCAGGAAGTATTAAAGAGGGTGAAGAATTTCGATGAAGTCCCTCTCGGGTATTCCGAAGAGGAAGCGGTAAGGGAGGCTTCGCGCTGCCTGCAGTGCGTTAATCGGCCCTGCGTAAGCGGCTGCCCCGTGCAGATAGATATACCGGATTTCATACACGCGATAAAAGAAAAAAAGTTTCAGAAGGCCATTGATATTCTTCACCAAACAGACCTTTTGCCCGCGGTGACGGGCAGGGTGTGCCCCCAGGAAGACCAGTGCCAGGTCGTCTGTGTCCTGGCAAAAACAGGAGAACCGATCTCCATAGGCAGGCTTGAGCGATTCGTTTCCGACTGGGAATTGCGTAACAGGGGCAAGGGTAGCAGTACGCCGCCTCCTTTACAAAAAGGGAACGCTTTAAAGGTCGCGGTAGTGGGTTCCGGGCCCGCGGGCCTTGCGTGTGCCGCGGAATTGATACGATCGGGCTATAGCGTCACGGTATTCGAAGGGTTCCATAAGCTCGGCGGTGTCCTGGTGTACGGTATACCGGAATTCCGCCTTCCGAAGGATATCGTCGCAAGCGAAATAGAGTTCCTAAAAAGATTAGGGGTTTGTTTTCAGGTCAATGTCTTGATCGGCAGGGCCCTTACCTTAAAAGAGTTGTTTGAGGCAGGGTATGAAGCGGTATTCATCGGCGCGGGCGCGGGGCTGCCCAAGTTCATGAACATACCCGGAGAGAACTTAAACGGCATATATTCCGCGAATGAATTCCTCACGCGGGTCAATCTGATGAAGGCGTATAAATTTCCGGAATACGATACGCCGGTAAAAAAGGGAGAGAGGGTAGCGGTGGTAGGGGGAGGCAATGTCGCCCTTGATGCGGCGCGCACGGCCCTTCGCCTCGGGGCAAGCCGGGTGTATCTTATCTACAGAAGGTCGGAACTTGAAATGCCCGCGAGAGAAGAAGAAATAATCAGGGCGAGGGAAGAAGGGATCGATTTCAGGCTGTTGACTAACCCTGTGAGCTATATTGGGGATGAGCGCGGATTCGTGAAACAGGTTGAGTGCGTAAAGATGGCGCTGGGGGAGCCCGATGCTTCAGGCAGAAGAAGCCCGGCCCCTTTAGAGGGTTCTGAATTCAGGATAGAGGTGGATGAAGCGATCGTTGCGATCGGGACCACCCCTAATCCCATTATTTCCCGCACGACCCCCGAGTTAAAGATAAAAAAGCACGGCCTGATAGAAGCCGATGAGTCCGGGAAGACCTCTATTCCGGGAGTATTTGCCGGAGGGGATATCGTGACCGGCGCGGCAACGGTGATCACCGCCATGGCCGCGGGAAGAAAGGCCGCCCGCGCGATAGACGCATACATAAAGGAAAAACATGCAACAGCGCGTCATTAATGAAAAAGCGATCCGGGATGTTTTAAGCAGTACGAGGTCTGCCTCCAGCCAGACTATCCAAGCGATCCTCGCTAAAGCCAGGGAAAAGAAGGGGCTTAGCGTAAAAGAAGTCGGCTTCCTGGTTAATCTAAAAGACCCCGCGCTCTTAAGAAAGTTGTTTGAGACCGCAGGCTGGGTCAAGGACCAGATCTACGGGGAAAGGCTTGTATTCTTCGCGCCGTTGTATATCTCCGATTTCTGCGTCAATGACTGCGCGTATTGCAGCTTCCATGCCAGTAACACCGGCTTGGCGCGGCGGGGACTGACCATGCGGGAGATAGAAGAGCAGACCAGGCATATTATCAATATGGGCCATAAGCGCATACTGGTTGAGTTCGGGGAAGACCCGGCGAAGAGCAATATCGATTATGTGGTGTCTGCCATCAGGAGGATCTACGCTGCCAGTACCCCCAAAGGCACTATCCGCAGGGTCAACGTCAACATCGCGGCAACGACGCTGAAGGACTATAAAAAATTAAAACAGGCAAAGATCGGCACCTATCAGTTATTCCAGGAAACCTACCACCGCTGGACGTACGAAAGGCTGCACCGCGGGCCAAAGGCGGATTATGACCGGCAGATCAGCGCCTACGGCCGCGCATTCAAGGCGGGCATCGACGACCTGGGGCTGGGGGTGCTTTTCGGTTTATATGACTGGCGTTTTGAAGTATTGGCCCTTGTGTCGCACGCGCAGTACCTCGAAAAAAAGTATAACGTGGGGCCCCACACTATTTCCGTCCCCCGGTTCCAGCCCGCGCCCTCGGTGACGTTTAAACCGGAATATAAGGTAAGCGACGCGGATTTCCTGAAACTCATCGCTATTCTTAGGATCGCAGTCCCTTATACGGGGATGATTATCTCGACGCGGGAAAGCGCGCCTATAAGGAAAAAAGCGTTTACAATCGGCATCTCCCAGGCTTCGGCGGCTTCTTGCACGACCATAGGAGGTTACGGCAAGAAACGCAAAGAGCCGCAGTTCATCATCCAGGACGAACGGCCGCTGGAAGAGGTTATCAGCGATATCATCGAGAAAGGTTTCTTGCCCAGCTTCTGCACCGCTTGTTATCGCCTCGGCCGCACCGGCGAGGTGTTCATGGGTATTTCAAAGCCGGGGGATATCCATACCTTCTGCCGCCCTAACGCCATCCTTACCTTTGCCGAATATTTGCAGGATTTTACCAAAAACGGCCTTTATGAAAAAGGGTATACGCTCATCCGCCATTACCTGGAAAAGATAGAAAACCGCACGCTGCGGGCAAGAACGAAAGAAAAGCTTGAGGAGATAAAGAAAGGGAAAAGGGACCTTTATTTCTAATGTGCTACGCCATACCGGGAAAAGTCACTTCTATAAATAACGCTGTGGTAACCCTGGAGTATTTCGGGGAACAGAGGAAGGCAAAAAACGAATTCTACGACCTTAAGGCCGGCGATTATGTGTACGCCCAGGGCGGCTTTATCATCCAGAAAATAGCCGCCGCGCACGCCGAAGATATTTTAAAGACCTGGAAAGAGTTGTTCTTCAAGCTCAAGGAAGTGGATTCAGAGTTGACGAGTGACCCCAAAGGCCTCTATCAGAAGGCCAATGCCTTAAGGCACAAGCACCACGGGAATTCCTGCTGCGTGCACGGAATAATTGAATTCTCGAATTATTGTTCAAGCGACTGCCTCTATTGCGGCATCAGGAAGAATAATCCCGGCGTATCCCGTTACAGGATGGGTATCGATGAGATAGCCAGGGCCGCGTATCAGGCGGTGCACCGTTTGAAGTTTAAGGCGCTCGTGTTACAATCGGGAGAAGACAGCTGGTTTACCGAGAAACGCCTTGTGGCGATAGTAAGAAAGATAAAGGAACAAAGCCCCTGCCTGATCATTTTGAGCATCGGGGAAAGGGATTTTGGTATATACGAAAGGCTCTACCGGGAAGGTTGCCGGGGAGTGCTTTTGCGCTTTGAAACAAGCAATCCTCTTCTCTACGAGAGATTAAAGCCCGGCCGCATATTGAGGGAGCGGGTAGCCCTGATAAAAAAATTGCTTAAGGCCGGTTACATCGTGATGAGCGGTTTCTTAATCGGCCTGCCCGGGCAAAGCGAACAGGATGTTTTAAGGGACATCGAGCTGACCGATTCTCTCGGCGCGGATATCTTCTCCTTCGGCCCGTTCATACCCCATCCGGACACCCCGCTTAGCCATGTGCTCCCTGCGTCTACCGAAACCGTTTTGAATACTATTGCCAGGGCGCGTATCAGGAACCCGAAGGCAAATATCCTGGTGAATACCTCTTTTGAGACCCTGGATAGGGAGAACGCGGTGAGGCTTGGGCTTATGGCAGGAGCGAACTCCCTGATGATAAACGTAACGCCCCGGAAATACCGCAGGCGTTACGACATTTATCCTCACCGCGCGGGTATAGATTCAAATATACACTCGAGAATAGATTCCGTAGTCAAGCTCTTGCATTCTATCGGCCGCGCGCCGACAGACCTGGGGATATAACATGCGTTACAGGGCATTCTTTTTAACCTGCTTTTTTGCGTTGGCGTGTTGTATCGTGGTCTCGCGCGCGCAAACCGCTTCCATCGATTATCGCGGCCCAGAAGACCAGTGTCTTAAAAGCGGATGGCGCAAGGCCGTTATCTCTGTGAAAGGTGTCCGCAGGGACATCTTATGGAAAGGCCCCGGCGGAGCCTGGGTAAACGGAACGATCATCGCGCTGCACGGCGGCGGAGGCAGCTCGACGAACTGGTGCAGTGAAATGAAAGTTGTCCAACCCTCCAAAGAGTTTGCGGACCAGGCCGTCCGCAAAGGCTTCGGCGTATTTGCGCTTGATTCCTCAGACCGGCTGTTTAAGGATACTACGGGTAATACCTGCGGGAAACGGTTTGCCTGCGTCGTGCAGGACGATACGCCCAATCCCGATTTAGACTTTATTGAAACGGTGCTTACTACCGTGATCCCGGGCCTTCGGCCTGAAGGAAGCGCGAAAGATATATATATGACAGGGGTTTCAAACGGCGGTTTTATGACCATATTGGCGGCAACCAGTTTTGACGCTGGGGTCACGGCTTTTGCCCCTGTGTCCGCGGGCGACCCTTACGGTACCTATATAGATTGCCGCCCGAACCTTACCCCGCGCCAGGGAGCTCCCGGATTATTCTATGACCGCGATACGGGCAAAACAATCGGTGAAGATGACAGCTGCATTCCTGGAATGCCGCGCAATGAAAAAGAATGGAAGTCGCAAAATCCGGTCCAAAAGCCATGGTTCAAGCAGTTCCATAATGAAGGCGACGCCGGGGTGGATATTTCCTGCATGAAAAAAGTCCGCACGCAGCTCTTGGCCCATGGGTACCGGGATGGCGGACCTTTCGTCTTAAGGGCCGGTTCCGGCAAAAAGCTCTGGAAACACTTTTGGCTCAGGGGCTATAACGAGCCTATCCTGGCATTCTTTATCTCGCACAAAAAAAAGATAATCCCCCATTCAGGAACACGATGAACATATTTGTGACAGGCGCAACGGGTTTTATCGGAAGTTATCTTACTGACCGGCTGGTCAAAGACGGCCATCGGGTGCACGCGCTGGTGCGTTCGACCAGCAAAACCGGTCTTCTCAGGTCGCAAGGGGTGGGACTGATCGAAGGGGATATTACCGATGAAAAAAGCCTGGAGCGCGTCCTCGCGCATAAGATAGACGCGGTGTTCCATTGCGCCGCCTCCATCAGTAACGATAATAGAAAGAGATTGTACAGGGTAAATGTGCTCGGCACGGAAAATATCTGTAAGCTTTGCCTCAAGCTTAATACCGCAAGGCTGGTATACGTAAGCTCGGTTGCGGTGGTAAGCGGCAATGATTGCAGCGTGCTTACTGAAGGCTTGCCTTACCGTGCTACCAATCTTTACGGAGAGTCGAAAATAGAAGCCGAGAAGAAAGTCATGGAATTCAGGGAGAAGGGTTTACGGGCTGCGATTTTACGGCCGCCCGTAGTCTATGGAGAGGGGGAACCTCACGCCTTAAATAAAATCCTTTATTTGTTACGTCGCAGGTTATTGCCTTTTTTCGGTCAAGCTAACGAGAAATGGCACCTGGCGTACGTGAAAAACGTAGTCGACGCGTTGGTGATGGCCCTGGACAAAAAGAGCTTCTTGGAGGGCACTTTTTTTGTGGCCGATGATGAAGCGCTGACCGTAAGAGAGATCTTTACGGTCTTAAGCGAAGCTATCGGCGCTCCCAGGCCTTATACCTGTCCAAAGCGGCTGAATTCTTTACTGCTTAAGGCCCCTTATATAGGAAAGAGAATAGCGTTCCTGCTCAAGGAAAGGGTCTATGACCTTGGCATGATCAGATCTTTAGGCTTTCGGCCTCGCCATACTATCCGCGAGTGCCTTCCCGCATCCGCTCGTCACTGGTTGCGGCAGTCTGAATCAAGATAAAATTTATCGTGAAATAGATTACAAAAAACTTGACAACTGACAGGCCGATGTTATAATTAGAAAGATTTTAAAAACTTTGTGATAATTTTCACAATAAAACGGCGTGCACGAAACTCACCTTTTTAAACGCGTTCTTATATACCTGAAGCAGGAAGAGAAAAAATCCTCCGCGCGCATACGCAAGATTCATGTTTCCCTTTCTGAATTTGGCGGTTTGAGCGAAGAGCATTTTCGTGAGCATTTCCGTGAGGCGGCAGCCGGCACCCCTTTGGAGGTGGCCCGGTTTAAGTTCAGGAAAATCCCTTTCGGGCCGGAATTTGAGATTACAAAAATAGAATTTTACAAAAAGTAAGGGGGGGGAAGTCGTGAAATATGCAGTCATAAAGAAAGATGATCTTGGCAAGTGGGTTACGCATTTAAAGAAAAAGGCGCGCCTCTACGCGCCGAAGAAAAAAGAAAACCTTTACGTGTTCAGGCCCGTCAAGGACGCAAGCGAGATAAGCCTGCAGTATATCCCCACCATCTTACCGCCCAAGAAATATTATTTCCCGCAGAAGGAAAAATTGTTCAAGTTTACGGTCAACCCGTTCAAAACGGGCAAGGCGATCAAGGAGTTCGAAGAATTCATCCTGTTCGCGGTGCACACCTGCGATATCGCGGGTATCCAGTGCATGGACGTGGTGTTCAGGGACAGCCCCGAGGACCCCAATTACCTTAACCGTAAAGAAAAGATGACTATCATCGGCATCGAGTGTCTGGAGTACTGCGACAAATACGCCAACTGCGCCGTGATGGGCAACCACGAGCCCAGGGGCGGCTATGACCTGATGATGGTCGATATCGGCGAAAAGTTCATCCTGCATATCAACTCCGAAAAGGGCGAGAAGCTGGTCGCGGGATTGGCGTATATCAAAGAGGCGCGTAACGGCGACATGGAAGAACTGGCGCGGGTGCGCGAAGCCAAGAAAAAGGTATTCAAGTCAGAATTTAACGCGTCATTACCCGGGGTGTATAGCGCTTTTGACGGCTCTTTTGCCTCGGAGGTATGGAAAGACGTGGGCAAAAGATGCGTGGGCTGCGGCAATTGCACCGCGGTATGTCCGACATGCTATTGTTTCGACGTCATGGACGACATGGACCTGTCCCTGAATGAAGGGGTGAGGTCGCGCATGTGGAATTCCTGCCAGATGGACGATTTCGCCAAGGTGGCCGGCGCAGAGGACTTTAGAAAAGGGCGGGACTCAAGGCAGCGCCACAGGTATTACAGGAAATTCAAGTACCCGGTAGACAAATATAACCGGTATTTCTGTACCGGCTGCGGCAGGTGCACCAGGACCTGCATGGCGGATATAAGCCTGATCGAGACGGTCAATTCGCTGACCGCCGAAAAAGTATAATTTGAAGGAAGGGTAAATTTATGATCGACCGCGAAATTCTCTTAGAGCACATGAAGACGTCTCCCTATAAGCCGATGCAGGGCAGGATCATCCAGGCCCAGATGCTGACGGAAAAAGAGAAGTTCTTCAGGATCGAACTGGAAGGTAAGACCAATCTTGCCCATGAGCCCGGCCAATTCGTGATGGTCTCCATTTTCGGCTACGGCGAAGCGCCTATTTCCATCTGTTCGTCTCCCACCGACAAAGGATTTTTCGACTTGACCGTGAGGAACGCCGGCATGCTTACGAACAAACTGCATTCGTTGGGCAAAGGCGATATCGTGGGTATCAGGGGGCCGTTCGGGAAAGGCTTCCCGATAGACAGTATGTTCGGTTACGATATCGTGATCGTGGGCGGGGGTCTGGGTATAGTGCCGCTTCGCTCGCTGATCAGGTATATCATGAACAACAGGAACGACTTCGGCAACGTGCAGATACTCTTAGGATGCAAGACTCCCAAAGAGCTGTTGTTCAGGGAAGAGACCAATGACTGGATGCGCAGGGCAGAGATCAAATTCAACTGCACCGTGGACAAAGCCGATCCCGACTGGCAGGGGAATGTCGGCCTGATCACCACGCTTATACCCGGGGTCGACTTGAACCCCACGCGCACCTACGCGGTGGTGGTAGGCCCTCCCATCATGTACAAGTTCGTGATCGTGAAATTACTGGAGAAAAATATCCCCGACCATCAGATAATTGTTTCGCTTGAGAGAAGGATGAAATGCGGGCTGGGAAAATGCGGCCACTGCCAGATCGAAGGCAAGTACGTGTGCCAGTCAGGGCCGGTGTTTACCTACGCCGATTTAAAGGATTTTAAAGGAGAATGCCATGAAAAAGCAATCTAAGCCGAAACCAAGGCTGGCCTTTTTTGATTTCACCGATTGCGAAGGCTGCCAGCTGCAGTTCGCTAATATAGGCTCTACCTTGATCGACCTTACCGAGCTCGTCGATATCGTGAACTTCCGCGAGATCATGTCCGAGAAGAGCGACGATTACGATGTTGCCTTCGTTGAAGGGGCCATCACCACCGACCACGATGTGGTCCGCGTAAAGAAGATCAGGGAAAAGGCAAAGATCCTGGTCGCCTTCGGCGCCTGCGCTACCATAGGAGGGGTCAACGGCGTCAAGAACCGCGCTCCCCTGGAGCTGGCAAAAGAACGCGTATACGGCGACAAGGCGGATTCGGTCAATACCATCAAGGCAATGCCGGTGCATGAGGTCGTGAAAGTGGATTATTATATACACGGATGTTCACCTTACGTCCCGGAGATAATCGCGGTGCTTAAGTGCATCCTCATGGGAAAACCCTATGTCCTGCCTAACTATCCGGTGTGCGTGGAATGCAAGATGAACGAGAACGTCTGCCGCTACGAAAAGGACCAGGAGTGCATGGGTCCGGTCACCAGGGCCGGCTGTAATTCCTTGTGCATCAACAACGGCAACAGGTGCTACGGATGCAGGGGGCTCGTCGATAACCCCGCTTCCGACGCGCAGAAAGACATCCTTTCCAAATACGGCCTGAAGCTGGAAGACATGCTGAACCACTTTACCTTATATAACGATTCCATGGGAGCCAAATATGACAAAGAGTTCAAATAAACCAATCTCCAAAGACGTAAAAATAGACGTACATTACCTTACCAGGGTCGAGGGCCACGGCAACATCATCGTGGACGTCAAGGAAGGCAAGATGACCAAGTGCGAATTTCAGGTCATCGAGAGCCCCAGGTTCTTCGAGTCCATGCTGGTAGGCCGGGCGATATGGGAAGCCCAGCATCTGACCAGCCGCATCTGCGGCATCTGCGCCTGCGCCCACAGTCTGGTGAGCGTAAAGGCCGGAGAGGACGCCTTAGGCGTCAAGCCTTCGGATGAAACAATAATGCTGCGTAAGCTCCTTATGCACACCGAGCAGATGGACAGCCATATCTTGCATATCTACGTGCTGGTCGCTCCCGACCTGCTCGGGGTCAAGAGCATTATGCCTCTTATCAAGACCCACAAGCCGGTGATCGAAATGGCGCTGCGTATGAAACGGATGAGCGATTACGCCGGAGAGGTGCTTGCCGGCCGCCATATCCACCCTATCAGCTATGTCATAGGCGGCGTTACGCAGCTTCCCTCCATGGAATCGATGGAGAAGTTATACCAGATGATGCTTCAGACGCGCAAGGACGCCGAAGAGACGGTCAAGATAATCAAGACCCTGAAATTCCCGGAGTTCCAGAGGCCCTCCCAGTACCTGTCGATCACCAGCGACGAGGAATACGCTTTTTACGACGGAGATTTATTGGTGAACGGCGGCAGGAGGACAAAGGTGCGGGACTATAGAAAGGTTTTCTCCGAAAGGGTCGTGGATTATTCCCGCGCCAAGATTTCCACCATCGACGGAAAATCGTACGCGGTGGGCGCGCTCTCAAGGTTTAATAATAATTATGATAAACTGCACAAAAAGGCAAAGGCGGTCGCCAAAGAGCTGGGGCTTAAGGCGCCGCTGCACAACCCGTACCTTAATACCGCCGCCCAGCTCGTCGAATACGTGCATTGCCTTGAAGAGTCGATCTCGATCATGGAAAAGATACGCAAAGACGGCCTCAGCGAATCGAACGTGGTGGCCTCCTGGCCGAAGAGAAGCGAAATGGGAAAACTCAAATACACGCCTAAAACCGGCGTGGGTTGTGTTGAGGCGCCCAGGGGAAGTTTATTCCATGAATACACCATAGATGAGACGGCGCATATCACCAAGGCGAATTGCGTGATACCAACCAACCAGAACATGGGTAATCTCGAAGACGATATGAGAAAGCTTGTGCCAGAAGTGCTGGGGATAAGGACGCAGGAAGAGATCACCCTTGGCCTTGAGATGCTCGCCAGGTCCTATGACCCCTGCATCTCCTGCGCTACGCACGTGCTGGATGTAAAATTCGTGTAAGGGGTGTGGCTGAGAAAATAGCGGTAATAGGCTTAGGTAATACCTTAAGGAGAGACGACGGGATCGGGATCACGGTCCTGGGATCTCTCCTTGCTCATTTTAAGAGAGAGGGCGTAGAGTATCTTGATTTCGGCACTGCCAGTTTTGACCTCGTGTATAGATTGCAGCAGTACGACCGGGCGCTTCTGATAGACGCCATCGACGCTTCTTTAAAGCCGGGCGCCTTGAAGATATTCGAACTGGAAAAAATAAAGACTTCGTTGAAGGCTTCGGCGGTATCTTCCCATGAGATGGACTTAAAAAGCCTCTTTACGCTCTGCAGGAAGCTCTCCATCAAGACCAGAATATACGTTGCGGGCATACAGGTAAAGGAAGTAGGCTACGGCGAATCCCTGACCGGCGCGTTACAAGAGAAAAAAGAAGAGATCGTGAAGAAAATCAGCGTTTTTATAGATACGCGATTGTGCGTTTAAGGAGAAAACATTATGATTTAGCTTGACTTAGGTGAAAATACGTGATTTAATTTATTAGAGAAGCGTCCGCAGACTAAGGGCGCTTTTTTGTTAGACATTGTATACATTGACAAGCAAAATACCCCTCAATACACTATACGTATGGGCAAGCACACCGATCACCAAAAGCGCGATTCCGTGATGTGCGTGCGGATGAAGCTGGCGATCAAACAAAAGTTTGAGTCGCTGGCGAAAGCCAATGATGAAAGCGCTTCTTCCATCGCCCGTAAGTGCCTGAATTGTTTCGTAATGGACGGTTCTCTTTGCGAGATCAGGCGCCGCTATTTCAATCACTCCGAAAAACAGAGCACTACCAAATAGAAGCAGCTACCTCGACCGAACTTAAAACGCGTAAAGGCAGGAAGCCGCAAAGGTCTTTCCGGAGGAATATGTTTGAATTATCCGATTCTGCCAGAGATAAAGTGAATAAATGCGGCGAAGATTTCTCCTGTCTGAGCGGCCGGCAAGGGCCTGTGTGCGCGCCTGAATTCATTTTGTCTGATGAAATACTTTTCGTTAAGAAAGCGCGCGAGCGTAGCTGCGATTATTTCGTGGCGTTCGGAAACTCCGGCATATGCCGCTGCCCCGCGAGGATCGAATTATTTAAGCAGTATAAGGTGTAGGCGTAGTACCCCCCCCAGCGTTCCTTTCAAAAAATAGCCCCTACAACAGTTGACTAAAAGCCTTTTTATCCGTATAATAATTGATATATTTTTCAAGCATTTTACCCCAAGGCCTTTACGTGGACTTAAAATTAACTCCCTTAGCCGAAACGCATAAGAAACTGGGCGCCCAGATGGGCCCTTTTGGCGGATGGCTTATGCCTATCCAGTATTCCGGCATCATCTCCGAGCACCAATGGACCCGCCGCAATGCTTCGCTGTTTGACATCTGCCACATGGGCGAGTTCATCGTCTGGGGCGATCCCGAGGCATCCGGCCTTGACCGCGTCACCACGGCCAATCTGAAAGAAATGAATTGCGGCGCCTGCCGCTACGCTTCGATGCTCAACGAGAAAGGCGGGGTGATCGACGACCTTATCGTATACAGGATAAAACCCGATAAATGGATGCTGGTGGTGAACGCCGCGCGGATAGGCGCCGATGCGATAAATCTCAAGAACAATCTGTCTTCTGATTCCAGCCTGGAAAATGTTTCAGAAAGAGTAGGGAAGCTCGATTTACAGGGGCCGTTGTCTTTGGATATACTCAAGCAGCTGCTGGGGCCGAAGGTCGCGGGGTTGAAGTATTACACGTTCTCCGATTTCGTGATGGTGGGAGAGAATAATATTGTCAGCCGCACGGGCTACACCGGAGAACTGGGATATGAGTTATACCTGAGCAGCGATAAAATAGCCGAGCTTTGGGGGCTGTTACTTAAAGACAAGCGGGCGCAGCCTGCGGGATTAGGCGCGCGGGATACGCTTCGCCTGGAGATGGGCTACAGCCTTTACGGCCAGGATATTACCGAAGACACATCGCCTCTTGAAGCTGGATTAGAAAAATTCGTGGATTTCGGCAAGGATTTCATCGGCAGGGAGGCGCTCTTAGAAAGAAAAAAGAAGGGCGTCGATAAAAGGCTTATTTATTTTATCACCGATTCGCGCAGGAACCCGAGGCATAATTACAGGATATTTTCCGGCGGGAAAGAAATAGGGCTGGTTACCAGCGGTTCGTTCTCTCCCAGCCTTGGCGTCGGCATCGGGATGGGGTATGTCTCAGACGGCCATGTTAAGCCGGGCGAAAAGATCACGGTGAAGCAGGCCGGTATAGAAATAAACGCTACCGTCACCACCAAGCCTTTTTATAAACAGGGGACGGTAAAAAAATAGCGAGGTTGAAAATGAATGTGTTGGAAGGGTTACTGTACACCAAAGACCATGAATGGGCGAAGGTCGAGGGGAATCTTGCGACCGTAGGGATCACCGAGTACGCCCAGCATGCGTTAGGCGACGTTACGTTCGTCGAACTGCCCAAGACAGGGGAAAAAGTATCGCAGTCAAAATTCCTTGCAACCGTGGAATCGGTGAAGGCTGCTTCCGACGTCTACGCGCCTTTTTCCGGCACGGTTAAGAAAGTAAATACCGCTTTGACAAGCGCCCCCGAACTTATCAATCAGTCCCCTTTTGAAAAGGGCTGGTTCGCGGTGATCGAGATGGAGAACGCGGATGAGAAAAATAACCTCATGACCGCTCAACAATATCAACACTATTTGGAAGGCCTCTCCGAATGAGTTACATCCCTCACACGGAAAAAGAAATACAGGCCATGCTTTCGGCAATCGGGGTC
The DNA here is from genome assembly GCA_041309005.1 of Candidatus Omnitrophota bacterium. Lineage (GTDB taxonomy): Bacteria > Omnitrophota > Gorgyraeia > Gygaellales > Profunditerraquicolaceae > PPR-0468. The sequence continues at coordinate 23,902 of JBFZAN010000005.1, read as the reverse complement.
TCCCGCGTCGATGAGCTCTTCAAAGACATACGCCCGGAGCTTAAGGCCAGGTCGTTCGATATCCCCGAAGGTACGTCGGAGCTTGAAGCCATCCGTTATTTTAAAGACTTAAGCCTTAAAAACAATACCGGCCTGGTAAGCTTCCTGGGGGCGGGATTCTACGACCATTATATCCCGGCGGTCGTGGACGCGCTGGCTAACCGCTCTGATTTTTATACCGCCTATACCCCTTACCAGCCTGAATGCTCTCAAGGGTGGCTGCAGTCCATTTATGAGTATCAGACCGCGGTCTGCGAATTGACGGGGTTAGACGTAGCGAACGCCTCTTTGTATGACGGAGGCACCGCGCTCTATGAGGCGGCGATGATGGCGGTGAGGCTGACCGGAAGGCATAAGATACTGGTAGATTGCGGCATAAACCTGATCTACCGCAGGATGCTCTACACCTATACCTCTAACCTTTCCGTGGAATTCGTGGAAGTGCCCGTAGTGCACGGCTCAAGCTGCCGTGAGACCCTTGAAAAACATATTGACTCTACGACCGCGGCGGTAGTGCTGCAAAACCCTAACTTTTTCGGCGCGATAGACGATCACTCTGACGTGGTCAAAAAGGCGCACAGCGCCGGGGCGCTTGCGATAGCCTCGGTGTACCCGGTTTCCTTAGGCCTTTTAAAGAGCCCCGGCGAAGCAGGTATGGATATCGCTGTCGGTGAAGGCCAAAGTTTAGGGTTACCGCTTTCCTTCGGCGGGCCATACCTGGGATTCATGGCGTGCAAAAAAGAGTTTATCCGCCAGATGCCCGGCAGGATCGTCGGCGCCACGGTAGATAAAGACGGAACGCGCGGCTTTGTGCTGACCCTTCAGACGCGCGAACAGCATATTCGCAGGGAAAAGGCAACCTCCAATATATGCTCGAACGAGGCGCTGTGCGCATTGAGGGCGCTTATATACTTGTGCAGCCTGGGAAAAACCGGCTTCAAGGAGCTGGCAGCGCTTAATTTCGATAAGGCGGAATTCGCGAAAAGCTGCCTGGATAAGATCCCCGGAGTCCAGGTAAAACGCAGTTCGCCGACGTTCAATGAATTTACGGTCTTGCTTCCCATGGACGCCGATGAGGTGGTCTCCAGGATGCTCGAAAAAGGCTTTATTGCCGGGTTCCCCCTGGGAAGATTCTATCAAGACATGGATAAGTATTTGTTAGTGGCGGTAACGGAAAAAAGGACAAAAGAAGAGATCCTTCTGTTCCGGGACGCCTTAAAGGAAGTGCTATGCAGTTGATCTATGAGCAGGGAGTAAAAGGAAGACGCGGAGTGCGCATCAGCCGGCCAGATGTCCCGAAGGCAGGCAGCCTTCCCGAAAAATACCTGAGGGTTAAAGCGCCCGGGCTGCCTGAAGTGTCTGAACTGGATATTGTCAGGCACTTCACCAACCTGTCGCGTTTGAATTTCTCGGTCGATAATAATTTCTATCCTTTAGGCTCCTGCACCATGAAATATAACCCAAAGTTCACTGAAAAAATTGCCTGCATGGATGGTTTTACCGAGCTGCATCCTTTGCTGACTCATCTGGCATCCGGGGAGAAGCTCGCGCAGGGCGCGCTGGAAGTGATCTATGAGACTGAAAAGTTATTGTGCGAGATCGCCGGCATGGACGCGTTTACCACGCAGCCTCTGGCAGGCGCGCACGGAGAGCTGACCGGCGTCATGTTGATAGCCGCCTTTCATCGCCATAACGGCGACAAACGTAAATTTATCATCGTGCCGGATTCTTCGCACGGCACTAACCCGGCGAGCGCTGCGATCGCCGGCTACCAGGTGCTCGTTATCCCGACGGATAAAGACGGTTATATGGACTTCGCGGAATATAAGAAGAAATTAAGCACCGAGGTAGCCGCGGTGATGCTTACCTGTCCCGATACGCTGGGTATTTTTAACCCGCATATAAAAGAGATCACCGACCTTGCCCATAAGGCAGGCGCGCTCATGTATTATGACGGCGCTAACCTTAACGGCATAATGGGCAAGGCCCGCCCCGGAGACCTTGGTTTCGACGTGGTGCATCTTAACCTGCATAAGACATTCGCTACTCCCCACGGAGGAGGCGGGCCGGGCGCAGGCCCTGTGGGAGTAAGCCGGCGCTTGATAGATTTTCTGCCCGTACCCAGGGTAATACGGGATACGCAAGGGGCGTTTACGCTCATAAAAGAGCAGGAGAAATCGATCGGGCTTATCGCGCCTTTCTTCGGGAACTTCGGCGTGATCCTGAAGGCGTGCGCCTATATCATGCTGCTGGGAAAATCAGGGCTCATAGACGCGACGGAGATGGCGGTGCTCAACGCCAATTACTGCCGCGCGCGCCTTAAAGGACATTACGACATTGCCTATGATAAAATATGCTTGCATGAGTGCGTCTTTTCAGCTTCGCGCCAGGCCGAAGACGGAGTGCACGCGATAGATATAGCCAAGTACCTGATCGATAAAGGATTCCATCCGCCTACAATTTATTTTCCTTTGATCGTAAAGGAAGCGCTGATGATAGAGCCTACCGAGACAGAGTCGAAACAGACGCTGGACGCCTTTATAGAGGCGATGATCGAGATCGCCCGGTTGGCAAAGGCAAGCCCCGAGACCGTCAGGGGCGCCCCCTTCACTATGCCGATAAAACGCCTTGATGAAACAAAAGCCGCGCGGGAGCCGGATCTGCGCTGGGCGCCACCCGTTGATAACGATGCGTAATGAGTGGCGCTTGATCAGGAGCGGTTACGGCGACGCCTACCGCAATATGGCCGTTGATGAAGCGATATTCTCCAGCGTCAAGGCCGGCGCTACACCCCTCACATTACGCATATACGGATGGCGGCCTTACGCGTTCTCGCTCGGCTATTTTCAGGACGTGGCAGCGACTTTGGATACGGCTATGTGCCGTAAAGACAGCGTTTCGTTTGTCAGAAGAATGACCGGAGGCGGCGCCATTTTTCACCACCGCGAATTGACCTATAGCCTTGCCTGTCCGGCCTGTCTTGTTAACGAAGCTAAGGGTGTCGCGGAATCTTTCAAATCCCTGTGCTCCTTCATTACGGGCACGTACAGAAAGCTGGGGCTGGCGCCTGAGTTTGCGGGAGCGCCGGGCTCTTCCCCGCGCACAAGAGGCGCTGTTTCGCCTGATTCGTTTTGTTTTTCATCCAGGGAAAAATACGATATTCTACTGGAGGGCAGAAAGATCGGCGGTAACGCCCAGAAAAGGCATAAGGACATGATATTCCAGCACGGAAGTATCCCGCTGGAATCCGATTTAGAGACGGCCTTCAGGTACCTGCTTAAAAAACCGGAGGATCTCGAAGGCCGGGTGTGCGCTCTTGAAGAGATCTTAAAAAGAAAAGTGGCTTTCGGCGAGTTGGAGTTGCGCCTTATCGAATCCTTCAAAGAGGCCTTTTGCGTGGATTTAAGAGAATCAACGCTTACTTCCGAAGAACAAAGAACGGCAGCCCTGTTAAGAGAGGAAAAGTACTCAAGCGATGCATGGAACGTCGAAAGAAAAATCCCCCGCGCGTGCGCAAAAACCGCGCTGGCTTAATAAGAAGGTAAACCTTGGCGATTGCGATAACGTAAAACGGCTGTTGTCGGGGCTGCGTCTACATACGGTATGCCGGGAAGCTTCCTGTCCGAATATCGGGGAGTGTTTCGCCAGGAAAGAAGCGACCTTTTTGATACTCGGGAATATCTGCACGCGCGCCTGCAAATTCTGCGGCGTGGCCAAAGGAAGCCCTCTTGCGCCTGATGCGGATGAACCGGAAAGGGTGGCGGAGGCGGTAGCGCGCCTTGGCCTTAGCCACGCGGTGATCACCTCCGTGACCAGGGACGATCTGCCGGACGGCGGCTCCGGGATCTTCGCGCGGACGGTCCGGGCGATCCGCGAACGCAGCAAAGATACCGCGATAGAAGTACTGATACCTGATTTTCAATCAAACAAAGACTCCCTTGAGACAGTGGTCAGGGCCAAGCCCGATATCATAGGCCATAACCTGGAAACCGTGTCCGCGTTATACCCCTTTGTGCGCCAGGGCGCGAAGTATGCGTCATCACTTGAGTTGTTGCGTACTATCAAAGAATTTGGTACACTTATATATACGAAATCAGGGCTCATGCTTGGGCTTGGGGAAACAGAAGCCGAAGTGCTTGATGTCTTAAGTGACCTCGGCAGGGTAGCGTGCGATTTTCTTAGTATCGGCCAGTACCTTTCACCGGGTGAATCCCATTATCCGGTAAAAGAATATATAAGCCCGCAACAGTTCGAGTATTACAAACATAAAGCCTTAGCGTGCGGCTTGCGCCATGTAGAGAGCGGGCCGTACGTGCGCAGTTCCTATATGGCGTCGGAATATTTACAAAAGAGAGAGCGGGAGGGCCTTTCATGAGAGCCATCGTGACCGGAGGAGCGGGTTTTATCGGAAGCTGCCTGGTCGCTAAATTAAATGATGAAGGTATTGACGATATCATCGTCGTTGACCATCTTGGCCGCTCTGTGAAGTCCAATAACCTCAAGTCAAAAAAGATAAGCGACTATATAGAAAAAGATACATTCATCGCGCTCGTTGAAAAGAACAAATTAAAGAAGAAAGTGGACCTCATCCTGCATATGGGCGCCTGCACTTCCACCACCGAGCTGGACGCTTCATATCTCATAGAAAATAACTATCTTTATTCAAAGACCCTGGCGCAATGGGCGCTTAAGAAAAATATTCCGTTTCTCTACGCTTCTTCCGCGGCGACCTACGGCGACGGGGAGTCTGGCTACAGCGACGAGGATAAGGCCACGTTGAAGCTAAAGCCGTTGAACATGTACGGCTATTCGAAGCACGCCTTCGACCTGTGGGTGATAAAAAATAAATTAGCCGGCGAGGTCACGGGTTTCAAATTTTTCAATGTGTTCGGCCCCAACGAATACCACAAGGCGGACATGAAGAGCGTGATCGCTAAAGCCTTCGATACCGTAGCGGCCGGAGAGCCTATGCGGCTGTTCAAGTCGTATAAAAAAGAATACGCCGACGGCGAGCAAAAGAGGGATTTTATCTACGTGAAGGACGCGGTGGCGATCGTGCATTATTTTATCGCGCATCCCGGTAAAAAAGGCATATTCAACCTCGGCACGGGCAAGGCAAGGTCCTGGAACGATGTGGCGCATGCGCTGTTTGAGGCGCTCGAGATGAAAACGCGCATAGAATATATCGAGATGCCGCCTGAATTAAGGCCCCGTTACCAGTATTTTACTCAGGCTAGCCTGTCTAAGCTAAAGAGGGCCGGATGCAGCCACAGGTTTTTTACCCTTGAAGAAGCAATAAAGGATTACGCGGGATACCTGAAAACCCATTCTTACCTGTAACCATTGCCGGAGGCAATATGGCGCAAGTCAAGCTTAACGTAAAACTGATGGAGATGTCGCAAAACCCCGTAAGCCTGATCTACGCCGCCTGCAGGCAGTGTTATTCCGAGAAGTTCGCGCTCGACATCATGGAAGAGGCAAAGGCCGACCTGAAGAAGCAGGAGGATTTCATCAGGAAGGTCGTCGCCTCCGGCCATGAGAGCCCCTTGGAACACGTGAAATTCACCTTTGCCGTCGAAGGGGTGTCCAGGTCGCTCACCCACCAGCTGGTAAGGCACAGGATCGCTTCGTATTCACAGCAGAGCCAGCGTTATGTCAAGGCCACGGACTTCAATTATATCGTCCCTCCGTCTATAGAGAAGGACGACTCCCTGCGGGAGAAATTCATCAAAGTGATGGAAGGTATCCAGAGAGAGTATAACGGGATCCTGAAAGATTTCGAGGTAAAGGGCAAATCCGGGGAGCAGGTAAACCAGGACGCCAGGTTCATCCTGCCCCAGGCAGCGGAGACCAAGATCGTACTCACCATGAATTGCCGCGAATTGATGCATTTTTTCCAGCAGCGCTGCTGCACCCGCGCGCAGTGGGAGATAAGGAGCCTGGCGGTGAAAATGCTTGAGATCTGCAAACATAATCTGCCGACCGTGTTCTCGGGAGCCGGGGAGAAATGCATTCAATTAGGTTATTGCCCGGAAGGCAGGAAATTCAGCTGCGGCAAATACCCTTTGAAAGAAGAGGTCATAAAGTAAGCATGGAAGGCACAGAGTTCCTGTTTAAGAAGATCAAACAGATCAACGAACTGATCCTTACTGCCGCGGCGGAAGGCATCCTGGGGCTGGATACGAACGGAAAACATTTATTCGCCAATCTTGCGGCAGCTACCATGCTCGGGTATAAAGTGGATGAGCTGACAGGCAATACCTCCCACCAGATCTGGCACCATACCAAGGCCGACGGCAGCCCTTATTTGGAGACAGAATGTCCCATCCATGCCACCTATAAAGACGGTACCGCGCATACCATTACGAACGAAGTTTTTTGCAGAAGGGACGGGACAATGTTCCCGGTTGAATATACGAGCGCGCCTATTTTCGAGGAAAACAAGCTTGCCGGGGCGCTGGTGACATTCAAGGACATTACCGAAAAGAAACAGGCGCAAGAGAGCTTACGCAGCGCCTATGAACAGCTGCAGGCCATGCAGCGTACGTTCGTGCAAAAAGAAAAAGCCTCCGCGGTGGCCCAGCTGGCAAGGGGGCTGGTCCATGAGATCAACAATCCTCTTACCGGCGTATTGAATAACGTGCAATTGATCAAGCTGGAAGCGGATATGAAAAAAGGAAGCAGTATCGACGAATACAGGGAGCTCCTGGATACGGTCGAAGAATCGGCGCTCAGGTGCAAGCGGATCGTGCAGGCGGTTTCGGAATTTTCCCAGGTTTCCGGCGGAGAGTTTGAGGTTGTGGACCTTATTGAATTGACGCAAAAAGCCGTTCTTAAGATGGAAGAGGAGCTTTCTTCAGGAGGTATCCGTATCCTTAAAGACATTCAGCCGGGTGTACCGAAGATCTCCGCTGACCCGCGTTTGCTTACGCAGGCGCTGCTGTATATACTGCGTAATGCGGCATGGGCGATAGAGCAGAAAAAAACCGGCGAACAGGGGGGCGTGATCACGGTCAAGGCCGGGATGTCTTGCGATAAGAAATATATCGTGATCCAGATCTCTGATGAAGGGATAGGTATACCCAAAGAAAATATCGAAAAGATATTCGAGCCTTTTTTTAGCACCAAGCCTTCTTCGCAAGGGATAGGGCTTAGCCTCGCGACCGTCTTAAGCATAATGAAGCTGCATAACGCCGCTATTGAAGCGCAAAGCGAACTAGGCAAGGGCGCGACTTTCAAACTTCAATTTCCTTTATAATCCGCAAGCAAAAATTCCATAACACTAGTTGCTGCAATCGCTTTTCCGGGAACCGCCCCTTAATTATTTTGCTCTATTGAGATTGACATAACGCCAATTATACTATATAATTATAACCCTATGGAAATAAACGAGATTATTGAACAGCGGAAGGCGAAATTACAAGCTTTAAAGGCCAAAGGAGTAGAGGTGTATCCTGCCAAGGTGCCGGAGCATACGGCTATCGGCCAGGAACTCGCCGGCTTCCAGGAAGGAAAAAAGGTGAGCTTCTGCGGCAGGGTCATTGCCAAGCGCTCGCATGGAAAGGTGACCTTCCTTGACGTAAGGGATTCTACCGGTAAGATCCAGCTCTATCTTAAGGCGGATTTTATAGGCCAGGATAAATTCACGCTGCTGGAGTATATCGATATAGCGGATTTCATCAACGCGAAGGGCGAATTGTTCAAGACCCACACCGGGGAACCTACCCTGAAAGTGGAAGCATTCGCGCTTTTATCCAAGGCGCTTAGGCCTTTGCCGGAAAAGTGGCACGGCTTAAAAGACGTAGAGATACGTTACCGTCAGAGATATCTTGACCTGGTTGCCAACGAAGAGGTAAGAAAAGTATTCTTGCTGCGCTCGAACATCATCCAGGGGATAAGGAATTTCCTGGGGGGAAAGGGCTTCCTGGAAGTAGAGACGCCGATGATGCACCCTATTGCCGGCGGCGCGGCGGGAAGGCCTTTTAAGACCCACCATAACGAATATGATTCCGATCTCTTCCTGAGGATAGCCCCGGAGCTGTACTTAAAGAAACTTCTGGTCGGCGGCATTGAAAAGGTCTTTGAGATAAACCGTAGTTTCCGCAACGAAGGCGTTTCCACCCGCCACAACCCGGAGTTCACCATGCTTGAGGTGTACGCCGCGTACGCCGATTATAAAGCCATGATGCGTTTGTGCGAGGAGCTGGTCTGCGCGGCCGCCAAAGAGGCGTTTGGAAAACTCACCTTTGAGTACCAGGGGCGTACCATAGATTTGACCCCTCCGTGGCAGGAGCGTTCTTTCGCGCAAATGGTGAAAGAAAAATTCGGCATCTATCCTCAAGATGAACCTGAGGCTATGTTGAAGAAACTCCAGGATAAAGGTTTTGCCAAAGATAAGCCAAAGCTGAGCCGCTCGCAGGTCGCCAAGGTAATAGAAGAGATCCTGGGAGAAGACATGAACGTCAATCCGACGTTTGTGACCGACTATTTTACCGTACTCTGCCCGCTGGCCAAGACCAAAGCCGATGAGCCGTTGATCTCCGAAAGGTTCGAGCTCTACATCGCGGGCCTTGAGGTGGGTAACGCCTATTCGGAATTAAACGATCCGGTAGAACAAAAGAGGCGATTCCAGGAAGAGGTCGATGAGGCGGCCGACGATAAAAAGACGGTCGATGAAGAATATGTGCTCGCGCTTGAGCACGGGATGCCTCCCGCGGGAGGATTAGGCATCGGCATAGACCGCCTGGTAATGCTGCTTGCGAACCAGCCGTCGATCAGGGACGTGATCCTTTTTCCGCTCCTTCGGCCCGAACAAAAAGAGCCTGCCAAATGAAAACGGAATTATTCATAGCCTGGCGCTACCTCCTGACCAGGAGAAAAGAAAAGTTCATCTCCCTTATCAGCCTGATCTCGATAGCGGGTATCGCGATAGGGGTCATGGCCCTGATCGTGGTCATCGGGGTGATGACCGGTTTTGACAGGGACCTGCGCGATAAGATAGTGGGCAACTATTCCCATATCACCATAGCCGGTTACCAGAGTATAAAGTACCCGGAATACGAATCCATCAGGAAGAAGATCGCGGCCAATCCCCGCGTAACGGGCATAAGCCCGTATATCCAGGGACAATTGCTGATCAAGGAGGGCAATAAACTTTTTGCCGTGGCGGTAAGGGGGATAGACCCGGCGAGCGAAACGAAAGTAACCAAGATAAAAGACTATATGAGGGAGGGCAGCCTCAAGGACCTGGGGCCGAATCAGGCTATCATCGGAAAAGAGCTGGCTTCGAATTTCGGCCTCGGCCTCGGCTCCGATATCGAAATTTATTCCGCTCCCGGAAAGAAGCGCTCCTTGAAGGTGGCGGGTATTTTTTCCTCCGGGATGTTCGATTACGACATGAACCTGGTATTCACGGACTTGAAGACCGCGCAGGATATATTGGGGTTGAGCAACCAGATCAGCGCTATCGCGGTGAAGCTCGACAGCCTCTACCTGGCCGACCAGGTCAGAAAAGAGCTCGCGGCTTCGCTTGGCTACGATTTCATATATAAGACCTGGATGGAGGCGAACCAGAATTTCTTTGCCGCTTTGAAACTGGAAAAATTGACCATGTTTATAATCCTCACGCTTATTATCCTGGTAGCTTCTTTTAACATCGTCAGCACCCTTACCGTGATGGTAGTCGAAAAGACCAAGGATATCGGCATTTTAAAAGCCATAGGCATGAGTTCCTCGAGCATCCGCAAGATCTTCACTCTGGAGGGCTTGATTATCGGCTTCTTCGGCATCTGTTTCGGCGCGACCGGCGGGATCACGCTGTGCGCGCTGCTTGAGAAATACCAGTTCATCAAACTGCCCCAGGATATCTACTATATCAGCACGCTGCCTGTTTCTATCGAGTTGTGGCCGGATGTGGCGCTCATACTCATCGCGGCAATGGCGATCACGCTTGTCTCGACCGTCTATCCTGCGGCTAAGGCGGCCCAGATGAAACCGGTTGAAGCGCTCAGGTATGAATGATGCTCGAAGCTAAGAACATACATAGGGCCTACCGCAACGCCGCTAAGTCCATAGAGGTGCTTAAGGGGATAGATTTGATCGTCCCTCAGTCCCAGTTCATAGCGATCACCGGCCCTTCGGGCGCGGGCAAGTCCACGCTCCTGCATATCCTGGGAGGGCTGGATACGCCAAACGAAGGCAGCGTCGTATTCGAAGGCCGGGACATGTACGGCTTAAGCGAAGGCGCGCTGTGCGAAGTCCGGAACAGTTCCATCGGTTTCGTATTCCAGTTTTATCATCTGCTCCCCGAGTTTAACGCGCTGGAGAACGCGATGATGCCGGCGTTGTTCGGCCAGCGGCAAAAAAAATCCTTATCCTCCGGGGCTAAAGAGCAGGCGCTGTCGCTGCTTGCGCAGGCGGGCCTCATCGACAGGGCGGACCACTATCCCGCCCAGTTGTCCGGGGGAGAACAGCAGCGGGTAGCGATAGTCCGGGCGCTGATCAACCGCCCCAAATTGCTTTTGTGCGATGAACCCACGGGGAATCTTGACTCCCGTACGGGCGGCGAGATCATCGGCCTCATACGGAAGATAAGCAAAGGAAGCCGGATGACCGTGGTCCTGGTTACCCACAACATAGAATTAGCCAATTTGGCGGATAAGGTGTATAATCTTAATGACGGGATACTGCTGGGTTAATAATTTCCGGTTAACATACGAGGTGGACGATGAAAATCTATATTAACGGCAAATTCTATGAAAAAAAAGACGCGAAAATATCCGTGTTTGACCATGGTTTTTTATACGGGGACGGCGTATTCGAAGGCATCCGCTCGTATAACCGCAGGGTCTTTAAGCTGAAAGAGCATATCGACAGGCTCTTTGAATCCGCCCATTCCATCATGCTTGTGATCCCTTTATCGCGCCAGCAGCTTGCCGAAGAGGTCTTAAAGACCCTCAAAGCGAACAGCCTGGATGACGCGTATATCCGCTTGATCGTGACCAGGGGAGAAGGGGACCTCGGCCTTGACCCTCGTAAATGCCTCGGCGGCACCGGCATCATCATTATCGCGGATAAGATCAGGCTTTACCCTGAAGAGCTCTGCAAAAAAGGCCTCGAGATCGTCACGGTCCCTACGGTCAGGAACCTCCCCGAGGCCCTGAACCCGCAGATAAAATCATTGAATTATCTTAACAATATCCTGGCGAAGATAGAAGCGACCAATGCCGGTTGCGTCGAGGCGATAATGCTGGATTCCCTCGGCTATGTCGCGGAGTGCACGGGAGACAATATCTTCATCGTGAAGAATGACCATCTCTATACGCCTCCCCAGTGCATGGGCACGCTTCGCGGGATCACGCGGGATACGGTCCTGGAGATAGCGAGGAAATCGAAGATCACGGTCCATGAGCATGTCATCACGCGCCATGAAGTCTATATCAGCGATGAATGCTTCCTGACGGGCACCGCCGCGGAACTTATCCCCGTGGCCAAGGTTGACGGCCGCGTCATCGGCTCCGGTAAACCCGGCGGGATGACGCTAAAGCTGATAAAGAAATTCAAGGAGCTGACCAGGAAAGAAGGAGTAAGGTATTGATGCTGTGCGACGTATGCAATAAAAACCAGGCTACGGTGCACCTCACCGAGATCATAGACGACCAGATGAACGAGCTGCATCTATGCGAGCAGTGCGCGCGCCAGAAGAGCGCCCAGATGGAACAGCAGTTCGGCCTCGCCGACCTCCTGGCCGGCTTAAGCGATATCCAGAAACCCGCGGAGGAGAAAGAAGCGATCGCGGTCAAATGCCCGAACTGCGGCCTTACCTACAAGGATTTCAAAAAGATCGGGCGCCTTGGCTGCGGGGAATGTTACAGCTCATTTAAGAAATACCTCGGGCCTTTGTTAAAGAAGATCCACGGTTCCGGAATGCACCTGGGTAAATCTCCGCTTGAGGAAACCGGCGAATCAAAAGCAAAAATAGACGATATGCAGGACCTGCGTTACAAGCTCAAACAGGCGATCGAATCCGAAGCCTACGAAGAGGCAGCGAAGATACGCGACCAAATAAGGAAAATGCAAGGCGAGCAGCCGCAAGGCCCCGGCGCATAGGAAGGAAGCGGATGACTCTTGACGAACTGTTGAACCATACCAGCGAATGGCTTAAAGGCACTGGCCCTAATTCAGATATCGTGATGTCCAGCCGCATACGCCTGGCGCGCAACCTTCATAAGGTGCCGTTTCCCCATTGGGCCAATAAAAAACAGTCCAAGGAAGTGCTTGATATCATCCAGGCTGCCGTAGCCAGGGTCGACTTTTTCAAACAGGCCACCTTTTTTACGCTGGCCGATATGAGCAATACGGACAGGCAATTCCTGATAGAGAGACACCTTATGTCTTACGAGCACGCGCAGAAAACAGACAACAAAGCGATCATCATAGATTCGGAAGAGATCGTTTCGATCATGGTCAATGAAGAAGACCATATCAGGGCGCAGGTCATGCAGTCCGGCCTTAACCTCCACGAGTGCTGGAACATCATCAATAAGATCGACGATTCACTGGCCAAAGAGTTGAACTTCGCGTTCTTACCCGACTGGGGGTATCTTACCGCATGCCCCACCAATACCGGCACGGCTATGCGCGCTTCGGTAATGCTTCATTTGCCGGCGCTGGTGATGACCAGGCAGATCAACAACGTGCTGGCCGCGATCGCAAAGCTCAGCTTTACCACGCGCGGCCTTTACGGCGAAGGCACCCAGGCAACGGGCAACCTCTTTCAGATCTCAAATCAGGTTTCCTTAGGCTATCGCGAAGAGGAGATTATCGAGAACTTAAACGGCCTTATCAGGCAGATCATAGACCAGGAGAACCAGGCCAGGGAGGCGCTGCTTTCCCGCAACAGGGCTATGCTCGAAGACAAGATCAACCGTAGTTCCGGGATACTTAAGAGCGCGCACATCATCACCAGCCAGGAGACCATCGAGCTGCTCTCCATGGTGCGGCTGGGATGCGACCTGGACATGGTCAAGGATATCGACCGGCAGACCGTCAATGAACTGTTCATCATCATCCAGCCCGCGCACCTGCAGAAAACAGAAAATAAAAAACTTTCCTCCGAAGAAAGGGACGTCAAGAGGGCGGAGCTTATCAGGAGGAAATTAAGCAATATGTAACCGACAGCGTTAAGGGAGGAGAGATTGGAAAACATGTTTAATCGTTTTACTGAGCGGGCAAGGAAAGTAATCATTCTTGCGAAAGAAGAGGCCAAGCGTTTCAATCACGATTATATCGGCACGGAACATATACTTCTGGGGCTGGTGCGGGAGGGCGAAGGGGTCGCCGCGAGCGTATTGGAGAAGATGGGGCTTTCTCTTGAAAATATACGCCTTGAGATAGAGAAGCTCGTGCAGCCCGGTCCCACGACCCAGATCATCGGAGACCTGCCGTTTACTCCCCGGGCAAAAAAGGCCCTGGAACTGGCTGCCGAAGAAGCGAGAGCGCTGGGCCATAATTATATCGGGACCGAGCATCTTTTGCTGGGGTTGATCAGGGAAGAAGAGGGCGTTGCCTCGCAGGTACTCATGAATCTTGGGCTTGACCTTGAGACCGTTCGCAACAAGATCCTGGAAGTCCTGGGTTCCGAACTGCCCGGTTTCGGCCAGGCGCCTTCGAAGAAAAAGACGCCGGCGCTGGATGCGTTCGGAAGGGACCTGACTACGCTGGCAAAAGAAAACAAGCTTGACCCGGTGATCGGCAGGCATAAGGAGATCGAGCGCGTTATCCAGATCTTAAGCAGGCGCACGAAAAATAACCCGGTGCTATTGGGTGAGGCCGGGGTCGGCAAGACCGCGATCGTGGAAGGCCTCGCGCAGTCTATTGTCGCCGGTAACGTGCCTGAAGTGCTGCGCCACAAGAGGATCATCGTACTGGACCTGGCGTTGATGGTCGCGGGCACCAAATACCGCGGCCAGTTCGAGGAACGGATCAAGGCGGTGATGGAGGAGATAAAGCGTTCGCAGGACGTGATCATTTTCATAGATGAGTTGCATACCCTGGTGGGCGCGGGCGCGGCCGAGGGAGCGATAGACGCTTCAAACATCCTTAAGCCTGCGCTTTCGCGCGGCGAGATACAGTGTATCGGCGCTACTACCATGGATGAATACAGGAAGTATATAGAAAAGGACGCCGCCCTTGAGCGCAGGTTCCAGACCATCATGGTCGATCCGCCGACGGTAGAGCAGACCGTAGAGATATTGAAGGGCTTAAGGGACAAGTATGAAGCGCACCACCGCGTGACGTTCACCGACGAGGCGCTGGAAGCGGCCTCGAAACTGGCCGACCGCTATATCTCGGGCAGGTTCCTGCCCGACAAGGCGATAGACCTTATCGATGAAACGGGCTCCCGCGCGCGGTTAAACGTGCTGGTTGTGCCTCCCCAGATCAAGGAATTCGAGGGAAAAGTCGAGATGCTTAAGAAGGACAAAGAGGCGTATATCAAGAGCCAGGATTTCGAGAAGGCGGCGGCGTTAAGGGACCAGGAAAAAGCGGCGCGCGACGAGCTGGAGAAACTTAACCGCGAGTGGGCGCAGGCAAGGGACAAGGTCAGGCCCGTGGTAGGAGAAGAGGACGTTGCCAGGATCGTCGCGCAGTGGACAGGCATCCCGATATTGCGCCTTGAAGAAAAAGAGGGCGAGAAACTTTTAAAGATAGAAGAGGGGCTGCATACCCGCGTCATCGGGCAGGAAGAGGCCATCAGCGCGATCGCCCACGCCTTGCGACGCTCGCGCGCCGGGATCAAGGACCCCAAGAGGCCGATAGGCTCCTTTATATTCTTAGGGCCCACCGGCGTCGGCAAGACCCTTCTTTCAAGAGCGCTTGCGGAATTCATGTTCGGAGACGAGAACGCGCTTCTGCAGCTGGACATGTCCGAGTACATGGAAAAATTCAACGTCTCCAGGCTTATCGGCGCTCCGCCGGGATACGTAGGCTACGAAGAAGGCGGGCAGCTTACCGAGCGGGTACGCAGGCGCCCTTACGCGGTGATCCTTCTGGATGAGATCGAAAAGGCGCACCCCGATGTTTTTAACTTGCTCCTGCAGGTGCTCGAAGACGGCCGGCTCACCGACAGCTTCGGCAGGAAGGTCGATTTCAGGAACGCTATCCTGATCATGACGTCCAACGTCGGCGCTGAATTGATACGCAGGACCGGTTCCATAGGCTTCAAGAGCCAGAAGGAAGAAGTGGGCTACCAGGAAATGAAGGAGAAGCTCCTTGAGGAGGTAAAGCGCACTTTCAAACCGGAGTTCCTGAACCGCGTGGACGATATCATCGTGTTCAGGCCCCTGGCCAAGGAAGACCTGGACAAGATAGTCGACATCGAGATAGGGCTGGTCGCGGAGAGGCTTAGCGAACAGAAGATCTCCATGGAGGTCACCAAGGAAGCCAAGGATTTTATCATCGAGAAAGGCTTTGACCCGGTGTTCGGGGCCAGGCCCCTGAAGCGCACCATTCAAAGGTACGTCGAAGACTCTCTTGCCTCCGATATCATCTCCAAGCGGATCAAGGAAGGCTCGAAAGTAAGGGTAGTGCGCAAGAACGAAGAGCTCGTTATAGAAGACGTGGATTAATTGTTATGTTCACGATACTGCAGCAATTCCTGACGGAGATCGGCGCTAAGATCATCGCCTTCCTGTTCTTTCTCGGAGGGCTTAGCACGCTGGCGTCCCAAACGATATATCTTACGTTCGTGCCTCCTTTTAAGGGCCAGCGTATCCTGGAACAGGCGAAGAAAGCGGGGCTGGACAGCCTCTGGATCGTCTCGTTGATCGCTTTATTTATCGGAGTGATCCTGGCGTTACAGACCGCTTATCTTATGCAGCGTCTGGGTTCTGAGATCTATATCGCAAGCATAGTCGCCCTTTCCATAGTAAGGGAAATGGGGCCGGTTATCACTTCGCTGATCGTGGCCGGGAGGGTGGGGTCGGCGATCACCGCGGAGATAGGTTCAATGCAGGTGACCGAGCAGATCGACGCGCTGGAGACTCTGGCCACCAACCCGATCAAATACCTGGCGGTGCCCAGGTTCCTGGCGCTAAGCCTCATGCTTCCGATACTTACGCTTTTTTCGGACATTATCGGGATCTTCGGCGGCTGGCTCATCTGCGTGTTAAAGCTGGGCATATCCTCAAGCCTTTACCTGCAAGTTACCTTCGACGCGCTGTTATTCAAAGACCTGTTTACCGGGACTCTTAAGACGGTATTTTTCGGCATGATCATCGCCTTTGTAAGCTGCTACGAAGGGTTTAATGTGGAAGGCGGGGCGGAAGGCGTGGGCACCGCGACCAAGAAGGCGGTGGTGACCGCTTTCATACTGATCATTGCCTGCGATTGCCTTTTTACCGCTTTGTTTTATTTTATCTTTCCTTAACGCGTTGCGCTATGCAGATAGAGATCAAGGAAATATCAAAATCGTTCAACGACCACAAAGTCCTGAACAAGGCTAACCTGAAGATAGAAAAAGGCACTACCGTAGTGGTCATCGGGCGCTCGGGCTGCGGGAAGAGCGTGCTCTTGAAACACATGGTAGGCATTATCAGGCCCGATGCGGGGCAGATCCTGATCGACGGGCAAGACCTGCTGGGGCTGACAGAAAAGGGCTTAAGCGCCTTAAGAATGAAAATGGGAATGGTCTTTCAGGGCGGCGCGCTGTTCGATTCACTTACGGTCGGGGAGAATGTGGCATTCAGCCTCATAGAGCACAATTCGCTTGACTCAAAGCAGATCTGGGAGCGGGCCGAAGAGGCGTTATCGCTGGTAGGCCTTTCAGGCATCGAGAGCCTGATGCCGTCGGAATTAAGCGGCGGCATGAAGAAGCGCGTGGCGCTGGCAAGGGCTATCTGCATAAAACCTGAGATCATACTGTATGACGAGCCTACCACCGGCGTAGACCCCATCACCGCCGACAGCATCAACGAGCTCATCAGGGGGCTTCACGATAAACTAAAGGTCACCTCGGTCGTGGTGACGCACGACATGAAAAGCGCGTATAAAATAGCGGACAGGATCGCCATGCTCTACCAGGGCAAGATCATTTTTGAAGGCACGCCCGGGGAGGTGGAGCATACCGACCATCCGATAGTGCATCAGTTCATTAACGGATTGGCCCAGGGCCCTATTACCGAGACGGCGGGGCATTTTCGATAACGGAGGGTTAAAATGGTATTCGGAAAAAGCAGGCTTGAGTTAAAGGTAGGCGCGTTTGTGTTGGCCGGCATCGTGATTTTGGCAATCCTCGTGCTTCTGATAGGGAATTTCAAGACCTGGGGCTCGACGCAAAGGATACATTTTATATTCAACTTTGTCAACGGAGTAAAAGTGGGGGCGCCGATACGTTTCGCCGGAGTCGATGTCGGGGAAGTAAAAAACATACAGTTCTTTTTCTCTGAGCAAGAAGAAAGCACGAAGGTAAAGATATCCGGTTTGGTGAAGAAAGAAGCGTTGATACCCGCCGATTCAAAAGTTTGGGTGAATACGCTGGGGTTGTTGGGAGAGAAATACCTTGAGATCATGCCCGGAAGCGACCACGCGCATTTCATCGGCAATGACCAGGAGCTTATCGGCAACGACCCGGTCGCCATGCATGAAATAGGGGAGATCGCCAAGAATATCGCCGATAACGTCAACGGCCTGATCAATAAGATCCAGAGCAGGGACTCAACCATAGGCAGGCTCATCAACGATGACGTGCTGTATAACGAATTGCTCAGGATCTCCCAGGATGCGGACGCGATGGTGCGGGGGCTGGGAGAGTTTACCGACGATATAAAGGCCCATCCCTGGAAATTATTCTACAAGCCGAAAACCAGGAAGTAGAAGGATGAAAACGAGCAGGGCCAAGACCGTATTCAGCTGCCAGCGCTGCGGGTACCAGTCTCCCAAATGGCTGGGCAAGTGCCCCGATTGCAACAGCTGGAATTCTTTCGTTGAAGAGGACTACGCGCCTGCGGCAAAGGCAAAAGAAAGGACCGCCCTCTACAGGGACGAGCCGGTGCTCTTAAAAGACGTAGAGGTCAAAGAGTCCAACCGGATCAAGACCGGCATCAGCGAGCTGGACAGGGTATTAGGCGGCGGCATCGTATTGGGCTCGGTGGTCCTGATCGGGGGAGACCCCGGAGTGGGCAAATCCACCATATCCCTTCAGATCTCCCACCAGCTCGTCAGGCAGGGTGAAACGGTGCTTTACGTGAGCGGGGAAGAATCCGTATCCCAGACAAAGCTGCGGGCGAACCGCCTGGGCAGACTGGATGAGGGCAGCCTTTACATCGTCAACCAGACCGACCTCACCATGGTCGCGCAATATATAAGGAAAATAAAGCCCTCGCTCGTCGTGATAGATTCGATCCAGGTGATGTTTGACCCGGGGATAAGTTCGGCTTCGGGCAGCGTCAGCCAGGTACGGGAATGCGCGGGGCTGCTCACGCAGCTGGCAAAGACCACGGCCACCTCGGTAGTGATCATCGGCCATGTCACCAAAGAAGGGACCCTCGCGGGGCCGCGGGTGCTCGAGCATATCGTTGACACGGTCCTCTATTTCGAAGGCGATAAGTTCTCCATCTACAGGATACTGCGCGCGGTAAAGAACAGGTTCGGCTCGACGAACGAGATCGGCGTATTCGAAATGAGCTCCGGCGGGTTAAAAGAAGTGAAGAACCCTTCCGAGATATTCCTCTCGGAAAGGCCCAAAGACGTTTCCGGGTCAGTGGTGGTGGCAACCCTTGAGGGGTCAAGGCCCCTCCTGGTAGAGATCCAGGCTTTGGTGAGCAGGTCCAGTTTCGGCTACGCGCGCCGCCGCAGCCAGGGGTTCGATTATAACCGCTTAAGCCTTCTGGTCGCGGTCCTTGAGAAAAGGATCGGCCTGGCGCTGGAAGCGGAAGATATATTCGTCAATGTGGCGGGAGGCATAAAGATCGAGGATCCCGCCGCAGACCTGGCAGTGGCGCTGGCGATAGATTCCGCGCTGCATGAGAGGCGCGTGATGGCTGATTGCGTGGTGCTGGGCGAGGTGGGGTTGGCGGGTGAGATCAGGAGCATCTCGCAGGTGAGCCTGCGCATCAACGAAGCGGCAAAGCTCGGGTTCACCCATTGCATAGTGCCGAAGAATAATTACAAGAACCTTGATGTCAAGAAAGCACGCATAGAATTAATTCCGGTCGCGACATTGAAAGAAGCTTTGGACGTCGCGACGTTGCCTGTCTAGAGAGGGAGGTATTCAAATGAATTTATTGGCGGTAAGGATTTTATTTGCTATCGGCAGCATGATCGTCGGGTACCAGACGCTGGAGCCCAGGGACGCCGGGCTCATAGGCGCGCTGGTGGGCATCGCGTTGAGCTTAGTGATCATCTTCATGGAAATGGGCATGCGCAGGGTTTCGATGAGGGGCCTTTCAAGCGCGGTATTCGGACTCCTTTTGGGCTTGATCATGGCAAAGCTCGTTATCGACGCGCTTAGCCTCGCGCCGATACCTTTAGAGACCCTGGCGGTGATAAAGGTCACTTTGACGCTCATTTTCTGTTACCTGAGCATGACTATCGCGCTGCGCGGGAAAGACGAGTTCAATATCATTATTCCTTATGTGCGCCTGCGCAGGCAGGACCAGATGGACGAGGTCATCCTCCTGGATACGAGCGTCATCATCGACGGGCGCATCCAGGATATCCTGAAGACCAGATTCATGGAAGGCAAGATCGTCATCCCCAAGTTCGTCCTGAAAGAGCTGCAGCAGATCGCGGATTCCACCGATCCGATCAAGCGCCAGAGGGGCAGGCGCGGCCTTGAGATCCTGCATCAGATCCAGAAAGAAGTGGGAATGGGGATAACCTTTAACGATGAAGAGTTCCCCGAGGTGCCCGAAGTAGACGCCAAGCTTATAAAACTGGCAAAGCTGCTGGATTCAAAGATACTCACCGTTGATTATAATCTTAACCGGGTAGCGACCTTGCAGGATATAAAGGTCCTGAACATCAACGAGCTTTCCAACGCGTTAAAGCCGGTGGTGTTCCCGGGGGAGAAAATGGAAATAAAGCTTCTCAAGGAAGGTAAAGAGTATAACCAGGCGGTGGGCTACCTCGACGACGGCACGATGGTAGTGATCGAGGACGCGCGCAGGCTTATAGGCCAGCAGGTCAAGGTGGTCGTTTCTTCCGTGCTCCAGACGCCCGCGGGAAGGATAATTTTTACCAAGCTGGAGCGTTGATGCGGGCCTACGCGATAGTCCTTGCCGCGGGCAGGGGCACCAGGTTAAGATCAGGCGTTCCCAAGGCGCTGGTAATGCTGAACGGAAAACCTCTCATCGCGCATTCGCTCCTTACGCTTAACCGCCACCGCGCTATCAAGGAGATCGTCCTGGTAGCCAGCGAAGAAGTTAAAGCGCAGCTGTCGGGGAGCATCCGGCCGTATCGAATTCAAAAGCTTTGCAAAGTAGTTTCGGGCGGCGCGCGCCGGCAGGATTCGGTGAGACGCGGCCTCAAGGCGCTTGATAAAGGAGCGGAATTCGTGCTCATACATGACGGCGCGAGGCCCTTTGTTGACGCGAAAACAATTTCAAAGGTCCTGGAGGCGGCAGGCCGTTGGGGAGCGGCCATCGCGGCAGTGCCGGTGAAGGCAACTATTAAAAAGGCCACCGGCAGATCTTTTGTAGATAAGACGGTTGAAAGAAGCGGCCTCTGGGAGGCGCAGACCCCCCAGGCGTTCAAGAAAGATATACTTTTGCGGGCGTTCAGGCGATTCGGCCGCGCGGATGTCACTGACGACGCTACGCTCATCGAAAAGCTCAAGAAGAAAGTGCGCGTAGTGGCGGGTTCATACCGCAATATCAAGATCACCACACCCGAAGACCTGATAATAGCCAGGGCGATATCCGGGGCGCGTTAAGGGAGCATATGGAATACAGGACAGGGTTAGGCTACGATATCCACCGCCTGGTTAAGGGCAGGCCTTTGTTCCTTGGAGGGGTGAAACTCCCCCATCCCAAAGGCCTCCTGGGCCATTCGGACGCCGACGTGCTGCTGCACGCGGTATGCGACGCGTTATTGGGTGCCCTGGGCCTCGGGGATATCGGCGAGCATTTTCCCGATACCGAATTGCGGTTCAAGGATATCTCAAGCGCCGAATTGCTCAAGAAAGTCGTCTCGCTGGTAAAGAAAAATAAAGGCGCGATCGTCAGCGTGGATGCGGTCGTGGTCCTGCAAGAGCCCAAGCTCCTTCTTTTTAAAAAACAGATACGCCGGCGCTTAAGCGGCATTCTTAAAGTCGATGAAAGCCGGGTCTCGGTAAAGGCCAAAACGAACGAGGGGCTCGGGGAAACCGGCAAGGAAAAAGCGATCGCCAGTTACGCCGTCGCAACCGTCAAAAAGAGGTAGAGGTATGAGCCTTATCATGAAAATAGCGCTTTTTCTTTCAGGGGTCGTGCTCCTTAAGGTAACGCTTATCGCGGTTTTCTTTTCGGAGGAGATACATGCGGCCAGGAAAAGGGACCCCGCGGCAGGAGGGTTTTTTGAGGTGCTCTTTTTGTACCAGGGGCTGCACGCGCTCGTCACCCACCGCATCGCTCATTTTTTCTACAGGTCGAGACTTTTTTTCCTCGCCCGTTTCCTAAGCCAGGTATCCAGGCATTTTACCGGTATCGAGATACACCCCGGCGCCACGATAGGAAAGAGGTTCTTCATCGATCACGGTTTCGGGGTAGTGATCGGTGAGACGGCCATCGTCGGAGACGACGTGCTCCTGTACCAGGGGGTTACCTTAGGCGGGACCGGCCTTGAAAAAGGAAAACGCCACCCGACCATCGGCAATAACGTGGTCATCGGCGCGGGCGCCAAGGTCTTAGGCAGTATCACCATAGGCGATAATTCTTATATCGGCGCGAACGCCGTCGTGATCAAAGATGTGCCTGTCAATTCCACGGTGGTGGGCGTGCCGGGCAGGATCACCAAGCAGGACGGCAAGAAGATCGAGGTGAGCCTTGACCACGCCCACGTCCTCGACCCCATCGTGCAGACCATCGAGGAATTGGAGAAGAAAATAGAGAAACTGGAACGGCGTAACGATAGATAATGGCAATTCAACTATATAATTCCCTCACCCGCAAGAAAGAAGCATTCATTCCGCTTGATCCTCCCAGGGTGGCCATGTATACCTGCGGCGTTACGGTCTACGATGAGAGCCATATCGGCCATGCCAGGAGCCTCTATACCTTTGACGTGATCCGCAGGTACCTTGCATACAAAGGGTATGAGGTTTCCTTCGTGCGCAACATCACCGACATCGACGATAAGATCATACGCAGGGCAACGCAGCTGAAGACGGACTGGAAAGAGCTGGTAGCCAGATATATCGGCAGGTATTACGAAGACCTTGACGCGCTGGGTATCGCTAAAGGGGACCACGAACCCAGGGCGACCGAGAATATTCCCGATATGATCGAGTATATCAAGGCGCTCGTTGACAAGGGGTATGTCTATGCCACGCCAAGTGGGGTATATTTCAGCGTGCGCAAGTTCAAAGCGTACGGGAAGCTCTCCGGCCAGAGCATAGAGCAGATGCTTACGGGAGTGAGGAAAGAGCCGGATGAGACCAAGGAGGACCCTTTGGATTTTGCGTTATGGAAAACCTCTAAACCGGGCGAGCCTTTCTGGGCGAGCCCCTGGGGAAACGGCAGGCCAGGCTGGCATATCGAGTGCTCGGTAATGAGTGCAAAATTCCTTAAGGTCAAGACGCTCGACATACACGCCGGAGGAAGGGACCTGGTATTCCCTCATCATGAGAACGAGATCGCCCAGGCCGAGGCGCTCACGGGTGAGCTGTTCGCGAAATACTGGATACACCACGGCCTGCTGACCATCAACGGCCAGAAAATGGCCAAGTCATCGGGGAATTTCATCACCATAAAAGGTTTTCTTGATAAATATCGCGATCCCAACCTCCTTAAGCTGTTCTTTTTGTCCGCCCATTATTCGCACCCGATAGATTATACCGAAGAGAAGATCAATGAAGCCGGGCAGGCGCTGGAAAGGATCACGATCCTGAAACAGGCCGCGGAAAGGAAGTCCGCCGGACCGGCCCCCGGTAAAACGGAAAGCGCCAAAGAGGTCGCAGATATCAAGGATGAGTTTACTGCCGCGATGGACGACGACTTCAACACGCCCCGGGCGCTGGCAGCCGTATTCGCCCTGGTCAATTCAGCGAACAAGCATATCGATAACCCCTCTTTTCTGAATGGCGCGCTGGGCCTTTTGTCTGAATTGACGGGCTTGCTTGGAGTGGATATCGATAAGGCGGCCGCTTTGGGTGAGCTTTCCGTCGATACTGCCGGGTTGATAGAGCAGCGTAGCATTGCGAGGAAAAACGGCGATTATAAGGAAGCAGACAGGATCAGGAAAGAACTGGAGCAGGCGGGCATCGTGATAGAAGATACAAAAGAAGGCACGGTATGGCGAAAAAAGCATTAAGAGGCGCGTTCATCACGTTCGAAGGCTCGGAGGGCTGCGGCAAGAGCACCCAATCGAAGCTTTTGTACCTTTACTTGAAAAGGAAGGGCTTCGACGCGCTGTACCTTCGCGAGCCCGGCGCGGTAAAAATATCGGAGAAGATAAGGAAGATACTTTTAGACGCCGGAAACGGTTTGATGTCGCGGGAGTCTGAGATGCTCCTGTATATGGCAGCGCGCGCGCAACTCGTCCACGAAGCGATCGCTCCGGCGCTTAAGGCGGGCAAGGTGGTCATCTGCGACAGGTTCCTCGATTCTACTATCGCCTACCAGGGCTATGGGCTCGGTATGGACATCGCCATGATCAGGCGTATCGGCGA
>JBFZAN010000004.1:0-38354 GCA_041309005.1 Candidatus Omnitrophota bacterium | reverse complement strand
TACTCCTTGAGTACCCCGGAACGCTGCTTTTAGTGAGCCACGACCGGGCATTCCTGAACAACGTGGTTACTTCTACTATTGCCCTGGAAGGCGGGGGGATCATCAATGAATATGCCGGAGGATATGACGACTGGCTTAGCCAGCGCAAGCCGGCAGCGGCCCTTGAGCCGCCAAAGATCAAAGTCAAAAAAGTACCCGTAGCGAAGAAAAGACCCGTTGTGGCGCGCAAGCTCACTTTTAAAGAGCGGCAGGAATTAGACGGGCTCCCTTTAAAAATTGAAAAGATAGAAGAGGAACAGAAAACGCTCTACAGCCTCTTGGCGGATTATAACTTTTACCAGCGGGACCCCGCGGAAGTAGAGCGCGCCAGAGCCAGGTCCGCGTCCCTGTCGGAGGAACTTCAAAAGGCTTACCGGCGCTGGGAGTATTTGGAGGAGATAGAAGAATAAAAGCGGATATAATAAAATGGAATAGTATTTACCTAAATCATTAATTGCGTTATAATTAAGGATGCGCGGTAAGTTTACATGGAACGGACGAAGACTAATGAAGGGAGCAAAATGAAAAAGAATTTTAAGCGCGAAGATAATTCAACTACAACCCCGGGCGGGCCGGATGCAGGGGCCGTACTGGCTGCAATGCAACAGCAGCTGGCGAGTATTGAGAGAAAGCTGGACGGCTTGGTCAGCCAGTCGTCGGAAAAGCCGTTTAAAGGCGAGCATTATGTAAAGCCTTTTCAGCGTTTTGATCATTTCCGCCGCCACGAAAATAGAGACCAGGGAAATAGTTTTCACGAGAGAAAATTCACGCGCGCGATCTGCGCCGAATGCCATCAAGAATGCGAAGTCCCTTTTAAGCCCTCCGGAGACCGTCCGGTATATTGCAAGGACTGTTTTTCCAGGCGCAAACAGGCAGGCCCCTTTAAAGCAGAGTACGATAGAGGGCCCCGCAGGGAGGGGGATTTCAAGCGCAAGGACTACTCCGATAAAAAGCAGGCCAGCAAGAGCCTGAGGCATGGCGGAAAGAAGCCTGTTTCCCGCCGGCGCAAAAAGAAATAACCCGATTTAATATAAGAAATTAAATAATGAACAAAAAAGTTTTTGAAGCCGCGCAATTCCTTGCATGCGTTGATTCGGCGCGTAAGCTTGATGATGCCCGGGCGGAAGTCGCTTTTGTGGGCCGATCGAATGTGGGCAAAAGCTCGCTTATAAACGCGCTTTGCAGGCGTCATTTGCTTGCTAAAACTTCGAAAACCCCCGGTAAAACCCGCACCATTAATATATTTTCCCTGCGCGAAGGCAGGTGGATCGTCGATCTTCCGGGGTACGGTTTTGCCGCGGTTCCAAGAAATGAAAAGAACAACTGGAAGGACATGGTCGAATATTACTTATCCAGCCGTCCTTCGCTTAAAGCTATTTTTGTTTTAGTCGATGCGCATGTGGGGGCAACAGCCCTTGACCGGCAGATGTTAGAATGGTTAAATAGCGCGGGTATTCCGTATCGCATAATCGTTAATAAAATCGACCGTATTCCGCAAATAAGGCTTGTTGAGCAACGGAAAAATGTAGCCCTGGATTTGGGAGTGATGCCGGAGCATATTCTTTTGGTGAGCGCAAAAAAGGGCGCGGGCATCCAGGAACTACAGGCGAGTATATCCGGTTTTCTTGCATTATAAAATTGAGTGCGGGGAGAATGAAACGCAGGGCGTATCTTGATATCGAAACAACAGGTTTAAGCGTCCAGGCCGGCGATATAACGGTGGTGGGTATTTGCCTGGAGCATGGGAAAAAGGTTGAGTGCATCCAGCTCTTCGAGGAAACCTTGACGCCTAAGAACCTGAAGAAGACCATGAAGGGTTCGGAAGCGCTGTACACGTATAATGGGGCCAGATTCGATCTCCCTTTTATCCGGGCAAGATTAGGATTAAAGCTGGATACGCACTGCCCTCATATCGATCTTATGCATCACTGCTGGAAAAATAATCTCTATGGCGGCTTAAAGTCGGTGGAAAGGCAATTGAAGATCGCCAGGAATATCGAGGATGTGGACGGTTACATGGCCGTGATTTTGTGGAACCGGTATAAGAATTGCGGGGATAAGAAAGCCTTATCGAAATTATTGGAATACAACAAGGAAGATGTGTTGAATCTGATCCATTTGAGAAATAAATTAAGCGTGCTATAGAAGTGCCCCTGGTTTTATGTCAAATTAATCTTGACTGCCGCGAGTGAGTCTAATACAATAGCTTCAACAATTACAACGGGTACAAAAGCGCAACGTAATGAATTTGTTTCCGGGAACACTTTTCAGGCAACTCTTATACATTTAACGGTTGCCTATTTTTTTGTCAAATTCTGCCTAGATTTTAATCAGATATAAGGAGCGAGAATGCCTAAAAAAATAGGTTTTGACAGCGAGAAATACTTACGCCAGCAAAAGACAGCGATCTTAGAGAGGGTTGGTAAATTCCGCAATAAATTATATCTGGAATTCGGCGGGAAATTAATTTACGATTATCACGCAGCGCGCGTGCTTCCCGGATTCGACCCCAACATCAAGATGAAGCTCCTGTTGGAGTTGAGCGAAAGCGCGGATATCGTCCTGTGTATTTTTGCCGGGGACATCGAACGCCGCAAGGTCAGGGCGGATTTTGGCATCACCTACGATGCCGATGTCCTTAAATTGATCGATGACCTTAAAGACCGGGGGATCAAAGTAACGGCGGTAGTGATTACCCGTTTTGCCGATCAGCCGGCAGCAAAAATTTTCAAGAATAAACTTGAACGGCAGGGCGTCAGGGTCTATACCCACGCCTTTACCAGCGGCTACCCGACCGATCTGGACATGATCGTAAGCAAGCAGGGCTACGGCGCAAATTCCTATATTGAAACGCATAATAAGCTGGTCATTGTCACCGGCCCCGGCCCGGGAAGCGGAAAACTGGCGACGTGCCTTTCGCAGCTTTATCATGATTACCATAAGGGGATTGAGTCAGGGTATGCGAAATTCGAAACGTTCCCGATCTGGAATATCCCGTTTAAACATCCGGTGAATATTGCCTATGAGGCCGCCACCGCGGATATCAAGGATTTCAATATGATCGATCCTTTTCATCTCGAGGCTTACGGGGAGACCGCGATCAACTATAACCGGGACGTGGAAGTTTTTCCGGTATTGCGCCTGATTTTGGAACGGATCACGGGTTCGAGCGCCATGTACAAATCGCCGACTGACATGGGGGTAAACCGCGCCGGATTCGGTATCGTGGATGACGAAGCAGTGCAGTTTGCGGCGCGCCAGGAGATCATATCCAGGTATTTTCGGTATGGCTGCGAATATATCATGGGGCTCGTGGACAAGGACACGGTCGACAGGGCAGCGCTTTTAATGGAAGAGGTAGGAGCTAAACCCGAAGACCGGCGAGCGGTCGGAGCAGCCAGGCAGGCTGCCGAGAAAGCGCAGGAGGAGAAAGGCAAAGGCAACGAAGGTATTTTTTGCGGCGCAGCCCTTGAGCTTAAAAGCGGCAAAATTATCACGGGGAAGAATTCTCCGCTCTTGCATGCGGCCTCAAGCCTGGTCCTTAATGCCGCCAAGGACCTGGCTGAGATCCCCGACCGCATACACATCCTTTCTCCCAATGTCATAGAGTCGATTTCGAATTTTAAAAAGAACATTTTGAACGTGAAGTCGCTAAGCTTGGACCTGGAAGAGGCCTTGATTAGCCTGAGTATCAGCGCGGCCCATAATCCATCGGCGCAATCGGCCATGGAAAAGCTAAAAGAGTTATCCGGCTGTGAGGCCCATATGACGCATATCCCTACTCCGGGAGATGCCGCGGGGTTACGCCGGTTAGGAGTGAACCTGACAAGCGAACCGAATCTTTCGACGAAGCGTTTTCTCGAAGGGTTCTGATACATACAAGAAGGCTCAGCAAATTCTTCTTGACAAATTCCATACTCTGATGTATAGTTAGAAATGGAAACCATTTTCATTAAGGAGATATATGTCAAGGGGTGATTGCGGAGGGCAGGGCTGGTGGCATGGTAAGTTTAGAGGGTGCGGGTATCGGCTTACCTTAGGCCGGGAGGCTATCCTGGATGTCTTAACCAAGTCCGAAGGCCATTTAAGCGCCGAAGATATATATATGAAGATCCATCCAAAATATCCCAACGTTGTGTTGACTACTGTGTACCGGACGCTTGATGTGTTATCAGGCTTAGGCATGGTCTATAAGCTTGATTTCGGCGATGGCAGGGCGCGGTATGAGTTTGCCGAAGGGCCTAAGGGAGCGCATCATCACCATCATTTGGTATGCACACAATGCAATAAGGTGATCGACTATACTGATTTTATCGATGAAGAAGTCGAGTTACTTAATCAGACGGAGAAGGGGTTGGGGCAGAAATACAAGTTTAAGATCACTAACCACCTTATTCAGTTTTACGGTGAATGTGAGGAATGCGGTAGCAAAAAGTAGTCTCTATATTTTTTTATCTTATAATGGAAATGGTTTCCATTTATAGAAAGGAAGGTGGTACTAATGCCAGGTTTTGACGGAACAGGGCCTAGGGGCCAGGGAGCAATGACAGGGGGCGGCAGGGGCCGGTGCAATTGTTTCTACGCGACAGGGCTTCCCGGTTGGATGAGAGCGAAACGAGGAATGCAGGCGTTTGGCGGCTTTGGGCGCGCCGTTTCCAAAGATGACCAATTGGAAATGTTAAAAAGCCAGTCTGAATTCTTAAAGCAGCAGCTTGAAGATGCGCAGGCGCGTATTCAAGCCATGGCAAGCCAGCAGGAAGCCGATAAAAAGTAACCGCAGGTCTTTACAGCGAAAGGGAGGGTATTAGAGATGAGAGTGGGAGTCGTATTGGAAGATGAAAACGGGATCCATGGCAACGTGTGCGAGCATTTCGGTCAGTGCAGGTTTTTCTTCCTGGCGGATATCGATAAAGATAAGAAGAAAATAACCAGCACGCGTATTGTGCCGAATAACACTGTGCATGGCGGAGGCGGGTGTATTGCGGTTGATGAGATCCTGAAGTACAAAATAACCCATATTATTGCCGGCGGTATGGGCGCGGGCGCGCAAGCCAAATTCGCGCAGGCAGGCGTTAAAGTGTTCGGTTATGCCGGTAACGTGAAAAAAGCGCTTGAAGATTTTATGGATAATGCTTTGGGCAGCCTGGGTGCTTGCAGGGACCACGGCAATGGCGGAAGTTGCCATTAAAAGGCAGGTGTGAGCATGAAAATATGCATTACTTCGGAAGGTAAAACGTTGGATTCAAGAGTCGATGAACGCTTTGGCCGGTGCCAGCACTTCATTTTCTTTGAAACGGATACCGGCAATTTTGAGGCGCAGGAGAACGCCAGCGCTCAGTTCCAGGGAGGGGCCGGTATCCAATCAGGCCAGCTTATGGTATCCAAAGGTGTTAAGGCGGTGCTTACCGGTAACGTCGGGCCCAATGCGCATCAGGTTTTGTCTGCCGCAGGGATAAACGTTTTTACCGGAGTTTCCGGAACGGTGAAAGAAGCCATTGACGGCTACAAAAACGGCCAATATAAAGCTACCGATACTCCCAGCGTCGGTTCAAAGTTCGGGATGCCCGGTAAAAATAAATAAAGACATCCGGCCTCATTGGATAGTCCGGTGTACCGGAAGGAGCATATATGGCAGCAAAAGCAGATAAAAAAAAGTGTAATGGTTGCGGCGCGTGCAAAGACATCTGTCCAGTCAATGCGATCAAGATAGAGGATAATAAGGCTATAATCAGCGATGATTGCGTGGAATGCGGAGTTTGCGTAAGCGCGTGTCCGCAAGGCGCGATATCTTTATCTTAAGGGGGGTGATTAATATGCCAGGAGGAAACGGAACTGGACCTTTAGGCCAAGGCCCCGGAATGGGCCAGGGTAGGGGGGCGGGTAGAGGCAGAAGAGGCGGCGCAGGCCCCCAGGGAACTTGTGTGTGCCCTTCCTGCGGCACGAAGGTTCCCCACCAGGCAGCCACGCCGTGCGGATCGATGAATTGTCCTAAATGCGGGATAAGGATGGTGCGGGAATAGCCAAGTGCGCCCCGCGCTAAAGACACCTTGGCATAAAGGATTGCCAAGTGCGCCCCTTTCTGGGGCGGAATTGCGCGGGCGTTGTTCTTGTAGAAAAGGGAGGATAGAAATGGGGACAAAAGCAAGAGAGTTAGTCGGGCCAGATGTAAAGAAAATTGTTACTTTATTGAACAAGGCGTTTGCCGACGAGTGGCTTGCCTATTATCAATACTGGGTAGGAGCCAAAATAGCGCGCGGCCAGATGCGTGGGGCAGTAGTAGCGGAACTGGAGCAGCACGCAGGGGAAGAATTAAAGCACGCAGGAATGCTTACCGAGAGGATCATCCAATTAGGCGGCACGCCGCTCTTAAAGCCGCAGGATTGGTATACGATGACTAATTGCGGCTATGACGCCCCGGAAGACCCTTCGGTGAAAGCGCTCTTAAAGCAGAATATCAAGGGTGAGCAGTGCGCGATCGAAACGTACAAAAATCTCACCGCTGCAGTAAAAGACAAAGATGTACTCACGTATCACCTTGTCTTGGAAATCATGGCTGATGAAATCGAACACGAAGAAGACCTCGAGGCTCTTTTGGAAGATATGTCGGGAAAGTAGCAGCTTTGGAAGAAAAGCTTTTAACAAACCATACACGCTATTTAGAGCGTAAAGCCTTATATAACAGTCTTGGCTATGATATTGATGAGGAGCGGGCCTTTATTTTAAAAAAGGCCCAGCCCCTTCACGGAAATATCCTTGAAGCCGGGACCGGGAAGGGGCATTTTGCGCTTGAGCTGGCAAAGGCCGGATACCGTTTTACCACGTTCGATATTTCAGAAGCCGAACAGGCTTTTGCGAAACTGAATCTTCGATATTTCGGCCTGGAGAAACAGGTCGATTTTCGTATTGAAAACGGGGAATCTTTAAGTTTTAAAGACAAAAGCTTCGACGTTATCTTCTCAGTCAATACCCTGCACCATTTAATCAACCCCTATACGTTTATAGACGAGCTCTTGCGAGTGCGCTCTTCCGAGGGCAGGCTCGTCTTAAGCGATTTTACCGAAGAAGGCCTTGCGTTAATGGATGCAATCCATGCCAGCGAAGGAAACAAGCACCAGGTCAGCCAAACCACGTTATCCGATATAGAGCGGTATCTGGCAGGGAAGGGTTTCACAATCGATACGTCACGCAGTAAATTCCAGGAAGTTCTCATTGCATGCCATCGATTACTATGATCATTTCAGTTGCCAGCGGAAAAGGCGGGACAGGAAAAACTACAGTGGCAATTAATCTTGCGTTGTCCATAGACAATGTGCAGTTTCTTGATTGCGATGTGGAAGAGCCCAACGCCCATATTTTTCTTAAGCCGCGCATCAAAGAACAGAAGAAGGCGTATATCCCTGTCCCGGAAATCGACGAATCTAAATGCGTTTACTGCGGTAGATGCGCCAAGGTTTGCGTTTATAATGCTATAGCGGTGCTGCCCGGGCAGGAAGGCAAGAAAGGCTCAGCTTTGGTGTTTGCGCATCTGTGCCATGGCTGCGGCGCCTGCAGCGCTCTTTGCCCTGAAAAGGCGATAAAAGAAGTAAACAGGGAGATCGGGGTTGTGGAGTCCGGTAATTGCGGCCGGATAGATTTTGTCCACGGCAAGCTCAATATCGGCGAAGCGATGTCTCCGCCTCTTATCCGGCAGGTTAAAGAGCGCATTAACCCCGAGAAAACCGTGATCATTGACGCGCCGCCAGGCACGTCTTGCCCCGTGGTTGTTTCAGTGAAGGGCAGCGATTATTCGATCTTAGTTACTGAGCCTACGCCTTTTGGTTTAAATGACCTGATATTAGCGGTAGAAGTATTAAGAAAGTTAAAGATCCCTTGTGGCGTAGTGATCAACCGCGCTGATTTAGGTAATAATAAAACCGAAGCATACTGCAAGCGGGAAAATATACCGGTATTGATGAGGATACCGTTTAAAAAAGAAATTGCAATGGCTTATTCCAAGGGAGAGCCTATGGTTAAGGCCTTCCCGGAATATAAAAAAGATTTTCAGAGTCTTTTTAATGCAATCAAAAATGGAAAATTTAGTTAAAGACTTTTTAAAGCAGAAAAGATTTGCCGTGGTAGGCTCATTCAGGAATGAAACTAAATTTGCCTACAGAATTTTAAAAAGTTTAACAGCGCTGGGCTATGTGGTTTTTCCTGTTAACGCGCATTTGAGCAAAGTTGAGGGCAGGCCTTGTTATGGCACTATAAGCGATATCCCATATAGCGTGGATGTGGTTGATATAGTTACGCCCCCGCCAGTAACCGAAGGCATTATAAGGGAATGCCTTCGAAAAGGCATAAAAAGAGTTTGGCTTCAACCGGGGGCAGAAAGTCAAGCTGCTATAAAGTTTTGCAACGATAATGATATAAAGGTAGTGCATAGCATATGCATAATGTTAAAATCGCTAAAAAAAGAGGAGATCGTATGAATAAAGCAGTAGATATACTGGTTATTGGCGCGGGGCCCGCGGGGGTGGTTTGCGCCGTGACCGCGAGAAAATATTACCCGGACAAACGTATCACGGTGATTAAGGATATAGCAAATGGCGTAATTCCATGCGGCATCCCTTATATGTTTGCCAGCCTCAATAATCCCGATGAGAATAAATTAGGGATGGCGTCTTTGGAAAAGAGTCACGTCGAAATAGCGGTTGATAGAGCTTCGTGTTTGGACAGAAAAGAAAAGGTAGTAGAAACAGAGGGCAAAAATATCTACGCGTATGAAAAACTTGTCCTCGCGGTTGGTTCAATGCCGCTCATTCTGCCTATCAAAGGAATAGATAAACCAGGGGTTTATCCCATAAATAAAGATATGGGATATTTAAAAAGCGTTATAGGGCAGATTAAATGCTGTAAGAATGTGTTAGTAATCGGCGGAGGATTTATCGGAGTCGAATTTGCCGACGAACTCTCAAAATTAGGAGGAGTTCGCGTTACTTTAGTCGAGATGTTGCCGCATTTATTGGCTAACTCGTTCGATGTTGAATTCTCGGAAATGGCCGAAGAGCGTTTAAAGGAGAAGGGCGTTACGGTATTAACCAATACTCGGGTCGAAGAAATAATCGGAGGAGACACAGTCGAAAAGGTGAGGTTTAGCGACGGTAAAGAAATACCTGTCGAGGGAGTCATCCTTGGCGTAGGCTCAAAGCCGAATGTAAAAATGGCGGTAGATGCCGGATTGGAGATAGGTTCATGCAAGGGCATTTTAACCGATGAATATATGCGCACTTCGGTCGATCAGGATATTTTCGCGATCGGGGACTGCGCCTGCAAAAGAGATTTTTATACCCGTAAATCTATTCCTGTGATGTTGGCCTCTACCGCAACGGCTGAAGCCAGAATCGCGGGCGCTAATCTTTATCAGATAAAAGTTATCCGTGAAAACAAAGGGACGATTGCAATCTATTCTACGTATATTGACGGTTTGGTTTTGGGTTCGGCCGGCCTTACTGAAAAAACCGCCCGGCAGGAAGGTTTTGAGATAGTTGTAGGTAGTATAGACGGCGTTGATAAGCATCCCGCAACGCTGCCGGGAGCATGCAAGGGAAAGATAAAATTAATTTTTTCAAAGCAGTCTGGAATTATCCTGGGAGGCCAGGTAAGCTGCGGTATGTCGTGCGCCCAAATGATAAATGTCATAGGTATTGCTATCCAGAAACGCATGTCGGCAACGGAATTGGAAACATTACAGGTAGCCACACACCCGTATTTAACCAGCGCGCCTACCATGTATCCGATTGTATTGGCGGCGCAGGACGTGTACGGGAAAATATAAAAGATAGTGAGATTGCATGATTAAAACAGAAGAAATAGCCAGGTATATGGCGATAGATGATTTTATCGATGAAGACGCTATTGAGAAGGCGTTAAATGAGAATCGCCATCCC
The DNA here is from genome assembly GCA_041309005.1 of Candidatus Omnitrophota bacterium. Classification (GTDB taxonomy): domain Bacteria; phylum Omnitrophota; class Gorgyraeia; order Gygaellales; family Profunditerraquicolaceae; genus PPR-0468. The sequence goes on along the minus strand of JBFZAN010000004.1, from coordinate 28,389 downwards.
GAACCGCAAAGGATAAAGGAGATTCTGCATACATCTCAAGCGATAGCGACGCTTAATTTGGACGAAACAGCGGCGTTATTGAATGTCAAAGATGCGGATTTATGGGACGAGATATTTTTAGCGGCGGCAGCAGTAAAAAAGAAGGTATACGATAACCGCATTGTCACGTTCGCGCCGCTCTATTGCAGTAATTATTGCGTTAATAATTGCGCGTATTGCGGATTTAAAAGCGGCAATTCTATTGAAAGAAAAAAACTTTCACATGATGAGATACGCGAAGAAATAAGGGTCTTGGCAGGCGAAATAGGCCATAAGCGTCTCGTTTCGGTTTATGGGGAGCATCCATATTCGGATGTTAATTATATTGCCGGAACCCTTGAAACAATTTATTCGGTCAAGGTAAAAACTAAGAAAGGATTTGGGCAGATTCGCCGAGTCAATGTCAATTGCGCTCCGCTTTCGATAGCCGATCTTAAAATACTCAAACAATCCGGCATAGGCACGTATCAGGTATTTCAAGAAACATACCATCATAAGACGTATCAAAAACTTCACCCGTCTTCTACGATAAAGGGTAATTATCACTGGCGGCTTTATTGTATGCACAGGGCTTTAGATGCGGGTATAGATGACGTGGGCATTGGCGTTTTATTTGGCTTGTATGACTGGAGATTTGAGGTAATGGGGCTGGTATCGCACGCGCATGATTTAGAGAAATGTTTCAACGGTATCGGGCCGCATACGGTTTCTATCCCGCGGCTTGAACCCGCGATGAACGCATCGTGCGTTTCCGAGACAAATTATAAAGTTTCCGATGAAGATTTTAAACGCCTTGCCGCGGTGATCCGGCTTGCTATTCCATATGCAGGGATGATTTTGACCGCCAGGGAGAGCCCGGGAATAAGGCGCGAAATAATTCCCATTGGGTGCACGCAAACCGACGCGTCTTCACGCATAGGAATAGGAGTGTACAGCAAGAAATATCTCAGCCAGGAAGAAAACCGCCAGCAGTTTTTACTGGGGGATACGCGCTCTCTCGATGAAGTCATTTCTGAATTAGCGCAAATGGGGTATATCACTTCTTTTTGTACCGCCGGGTACCGCTGCGGAAGAACGGGAGATCGCATTATGGAGCTTTTACGTTCCGGCAAAGAGGGGCAATTTTGTAAATTAAACGCGATACTTACGTTTAGGGAATGGCTGGATGATTTCGCGAGCCCTGAAACGAAAATAGCAGGGGAGAAGATAATTGCGCAGGAAATAAAAGAAGTTGAAAGAAGCCTTCCTTCATTTTATCCGAAATTAATCGAATACTGTAAAAAAATCGAAGCCGGGGAAAGAGATATTTATTTCTAGGAGCAATAGAGATGAAACAGATTGTGGTCATTAGCGGCAAGGGCGGCACGGGTAAAACAGTAATGACCGGGGCGTTTGCATCGTTAGCTAAAAATCATGTTATGGCGGACTGCGATGTTGACGCGGCTGATCTGCATTTATTGTTGCAGCCGAAGATAAAAGAACGCCATGACTTCAGAAGCGGGCTAAGCGCGTCAATTGATAAAAAAATCTGCCGGCAATGCGGGAAATGTATCGCGGCCTGCAGATTTAACGCTATAAGTGATAGTTTTGTAATTGATCATATATCTTGCGAAGGCTGCGGTTTTTGCAGTCATATTTGCCCGGTAAATGCTATCAAGATGGATGAAAACCTTGCCGGCGAGTGGTTCATTTCCGGAACGCGCTTTGGGCCCATGGTGCACGCAAAACTTGGGATAGCCGAAGAGAATTCAGGCAAACTGGTGTCTTTGGTAAGGAAGCAGGCAAGAGATCTGGCAGAGAAAGGTAATTACGACTGGGTAATTATTGACGGCGCGCCGGGCATAGGCTGTCCGGTCATTGCTTCGCTTTCCGGCATAGATTGCGCGGTAGTGGTAACCGAGCCTACCTTATCCGGCTTACACGATGCCTTGAGGGTAATAGAAGTAACCAGCCATTTTAATGTGCCTTCTAAGATGGTGATCAATAAATATGATTTAAATCCAAAGATGTCCGAAAAAATAGAGGAGCATTGCGCAAAAAACGGGATCGCGTTAATCGGAAAAGTCAGGTTTGATAAGACGGTAGTAGAGGCTATGGTTGAGGGCAAGACGATTATGGAATATAAAGATACGCCTGTTAAGGATGAAATTATCAGAATTTGGGAAAGGCTTCAAGCGTAAGATATGGATAATCGGGATATACACGTAGTAAAGTATTTTTCATCTTTTGTGAGCGTTTCAGGCGGGAAGATCATTAATATTACCGAGCCAACGCTTACTTTTTGCCCGTTGGCAAAACATTTATACAGGGATTTTAGCGGTATTTCGGGCAATAACAAAGAGGCCCTTAAAAATGCCATAAAATAAACGATTGAGTCAAAAATAAAAGACTACGGCTTTTTCACGGATGAGAGAAAGATTTCATGCGAAGATATTTCAATACCGTACGGCGCTTCAGAGATGATCAGTTTCGCGTTAAGAAAAAAAGCCATCGACGCGGCAGTGGTAGTGTGTGAAGGGGCGGGAACAATTATTACAAACAAGCCGGAAGTCGTCCAGGGCATAGGCGCGAGGAGCAGAGGAAGCGATAGCAGCAGGATATAAGAAAATTGCCGTTACTGTATGCGGACATTCAGCCGATGACTTAAAAACACTGCGTCCATTAGAGAAAGAAAACGGCGTTAGCATAATTTCTTTAGTAGTGTGCACGACCGGCATAGCTAAAGATAAGATCAATAAGATGCGTGACTATGCTGATCTGGTGTGGAGCTGCGCTTCTTCAGACGTGCGCAGGATGGTCGGCCCCTTGGCTGTCTTGCAGTTATCCAGGCAAATACCCGTATTTGTTTTAACGAAAAAAGGGATAGAGTTCGTTTCGGCGTATGCTTGGGAAGAGTGTCCACCTGGGAAGTTTTAAGACGTTTATCAGCATGTCTCAACTGCCGGTTGGCGCTATAAAGGACTCCGGTTTTGAAAACAAGAATAAATACGCGGCCGTATAGAAAAGTTATATGGGGGAGGATTTCTATATGAAAGACTCGAGTAATAAAGATGAAACGATACGTCTTTTGAATGACCCCGGGTTTTTCGGCAGGATGAAGGTCTTTACGGCTTCGTCATATTTAGAAGGGCCTTGCGGGGATTCCATGGAGTTCTACTTGGTAATAGAGGATAAAAAGATTACCGATGTTAAGTATTTTACTGACGGATGCGGCGCCACAAGGGCGTGCGCCGGAATGGTGGCGCATTTGGCTTACGGCAAAACTGTCAATGAGGCTTTGACTATTTCGGCGGGAGAGGTGATTGCGCGATTGAAAGGATTACCCGAAGACCACCTGCATTGCTCGATACTTTCCGTAAGCACGCTTTACCGGGCAATAGCGGATTATTTATTAAAGGCTTGATTTGGAAGGTTTATAGGTGATACATGATGAAACCGGCGTTTAAATATATTTATGGCCCGGTGCCTTCCTGGAGGCTGGGTGGCTCCTTAGGCATAGATTTACTCTCGCAGGAGGAAAAAATCTGTAATTTTGATTGCGTGTATTGCCAGCTCGGGCCGATTAAAAAGTATACAATTGAAAGGAAGACGTATGCCCCGGTCAAAGAAGTTATTGAGGAATTAAAGGAAATACCCGGCACGAATATAGATTATATTACTTTTTCCGGCAGAGGAGAGCCTGCCCTCGCGGCCAATTTAGGGGAAGCGATAAAAACCGTAAAGTTGGCCCGCAAAGAGCCGGTTGCCGTTTTAACTAACAGTTCTTTGATGGGATTTGAGGAAGTGAGAAAAGAGCTCGTTTTGGCTGATCTTATCGTCGCCAAGTTAGACGCCTTTTCCCCGGAATCCTTACAGGAGATTAACAGGCCCGCCGGGAGTGTAGCATTCGGCAGTATTTTAGAGGGCATAAAAGAATTTAAACAAAGTTATCAGGGGAAGTTAGCGTTACAGATCATGTTCATCGAAGAAAATAAAAATGATATTGATAAGTACGCCTATTTGGTAAATCATATCAGGCCGGACGAAGTACACGTCAATACGCCGTTGAGGCCTTGTTATGTTGATCCATTGGCGAGAGAAGAAATTATAAGGATAAAGAATTGTTTTATTGCCGCTTGCGCGGGGGTTAATATAGTTTCCGTTTATGACGAGAGGGAGTTTAAGAAGATCGCTTCCATTAGTGATGAAAGCACATTGAAAAGAAGAGGCAAGATCGACTTATAAGAATGTTAAGAGAGATTTTAAAGTCAAAAATCCATATTGGTAAACGAGAAAGTCCAGGCTGCGAATTTTAATAACGGCGCGCGGTTCGAAACTTATGTGACCGGCAAAAAAGATAGCGGAGCAATTGTGCTCTATGGCCCGGCAGCGCGGCAGGCAAAAGTATGAAGACGTATTTAGAATGTATTCCTTGCTTTTTTCGTCAGGCGCTTGAAGGCGCGCGAATCGTCCGCGCGTCCCCGAAGCAGCAAAAACAGATCATTGACGGGCTTGCCAGGAAAATTCCGGAAATTTCACTTCGATCCAGCCCTCCTGAAATAGCCCGGCTTGGATACGCGCTTTTAAAAAGAATGAGCCCCCGCGCGGATCCGTATAAAGATATAAAACGAAGCAGCAATCGCATTGCTTTAAGGATGTTGGGCAGGTTAAAGAACAGGGTTAATCATTCTCAGGATACTCTTTTGGCATCGCTGGAGTTAGCTATCGCCGGAAATATTATTGATTTTGGGGTCAAGAATAATCTGAACGTAAAAGAAGAATTAAACAGGATACTTGCGGCGGAAGGCAAGGCGATCCATAAAAAATCAATATTCCATTATTCAGGGTTCAAGCGGGCCTTGAAAAAGGCAAAAAATATTTTGTATCTTGCTGATAATGCCGGGGAGGTGGTATTTGACCGGATTTTGATTGAAGAAATAAAAAAGGAGTATCCCGATAAGGTTGTTTTTTACGCTGTTAAGGCAAAACCAATTATAAACGACGCGCTCCTTGAGGACGCTAAAGTGTGCGGAATGGACAAGTCGGCGCGGGTGATCTCTAACGGCACGGACGCCCCGGGGACAATACTCGCGCTGTGCTCAAAAGAATTTAAACAAGTTTATAAGAATGCCGATATGGTAATCAGCAAAGGCCAGGGGAATTTTGAGTCTTTGTCGAGCGAGAAAAGGCCTCTTTTCTTCTTATTTATGGTGAAATGCCCGGTGGTGGCAAAAGAGACCGGTTGCAAAATGGGAAGCATAGTATTATTTTACAATTTGCACAAAAATGGAACCATTAAAAATCAACGAATATCCCGATAGTATTTTAAGAAAGAAGTGTGTTTTAATAGAGCGGATTACCGATACCGAAGTGAGGCTTCTTGAAGAAATGGTGTTTACTATGCGGCATTTTGCGGGGATAGGTTTAGCGGCTCCTCAAATCGGAATTGCCAGGAGCTTGATAGTTGCAGATATCGGCGCAGGAGCAATCAAATTAGCTAATCCGGTAATTTTAAAAATTAAAGGATCGGGGTTGATGGAAGAAGGTTGTTTAAGCATCCCGGGCGCAGGCGTTGTTATAGACAGGCCGGAAGAAATTATCGTAAGCGGATTAAATGAAAATAACCGGCTTATTGAAATAGAAGCAAGCGGGCTTCTGGCGAGGGTCCTTCAGCATGAAATAGACCATTTGAGAGGGAGGTTGATTATAGATTATTTAAACCTGTTAGAGAAATTCAAACTGAGATTGCATGAAAGAAGGAAAAGGGCGAAGAAATAGAATATGCACATTAGGAGCATGGACAGGCAGGTTAGAAAAAAGTGAAAATTAGGTTTTAAAAATGCGGATAAAGGTAATTTTTGATAAGGACGCTTTAGATAAGGCCCTTCTTTTCAGAAGAGATGAAGGCGTATGCTCCCCGGATAAGAATCTCCACACCGGTTGGGGCGTTTCATTTCTTATCGACGATCGCATACTGTTCGATACCGGCGAGAAGGGAGAGTGGCTTATCGAAAACATGCGCTCTTTGGGGATTGATATAAAGAAGATCGAAGCGGTAGTAATTTCTCACGACCACTGGGATCATACGGGAGGCCTATGGGAAATACTAAAAGTTAGAAAAGGGCTTACGGTATATGCCTGCCCCGGTTTTAGCAAGGCATTTAAAGATAAGGCTAAGGAAGCGCAGGCAGAATTAATTGAAATTAAAAAACCGGCAGAGATTTCGGAAAATATCTTTGTCACAGGAGAAATAGCCGGCGCTTATCACGGTAAATATATGCCTGAACAGGCGATAATATTAAAAACAAAAAACGGCCTCACCGTAATTACGGGATGCGCCCATCCCGGGGTCCTGAAAATGGTAGAGAAGGCGAAGGCAAGGTTTCCTGCTGAGCCTGTTTATCTTGTATTAGGCGGATTTCACTTAATGGAATCGGATAAACGGGCGATAGAAATAGTAGTCGAGAATTTCAAAAGAATGAACATATTAAAAGCCGGGCCAACGCATTGTTCCGGAGGGGCGGCGGAAGATATCTTTAAAAAATACTATGAAGGAAATTTTGTGCCTATTAAAGCAGGACACCAGATAGAGGTTTAATACAATGGCAGGGCAGATTTTAAAGGAACTAAAAACACACGCTCCTTTCACCGTATTCGGGGCGATTACGGGAATAGTCATTATGGCTTTTTCTTTAAAATTGCCTTATAAGGTGTCATATAATATTTTTTACGTGCTCCATCCTTTACATGTGCTTTTAAGCGCGCTCGTTACCGCGGCAATGTATAAATTTCATACGTGCTCTAGCGTAAATGCCGATTGTATCAAGGGAAAATGTAATTTTTGGGCTCTCACTATAATAGGCTATGTGGGCTCCGTGGGTATCGCGACTATCAGCGATTCTCTTATCCCTTACGCGGCTGAATCATTGCTCAATATGCCTCGTAGAGAAATACACCTTGGTTTCATTGAAAAATGGTGGCTTGTTAATCCTTTGGCAATTGCAGGGATAGCGCTAGCGTATTATAAGCCGGCAACCAAGTTTCCCCACAGTCTTCATGTATTATTAAGCACGTGGGCGTCCCTGTTCCATATCATCATGGCGAAAGTTGAAGTTTTAAGCCGGTTTTCATACGCCGCCATTTTTATATTTCTGTTTTTAGCGGTTTGGCTCCCTTGCTGCGTAAGCGATATAGTGTTTCCGCTTTTATTTGTGAAACGCAATAAACAATAAAGTGAGGAGGGAATGGATATGGGGATCGATATCAATGATAGTAATTTTAAACAAGAGGTACTGGAAGAAAGCCTGCCTGTCCTCGTGGATTTCTGGGCTGTATGGTGCGGGCCATGCCTTAGGTTCGCGCCGGTTATCGAACAGATCGCAAAGGAGTATAAAGGGAGATTAAAAGTCTGCAAATTAAACGTAGATGAAGCGCCCGGGGCGGCTTCTACCTATGGTATAATGAGTATACCTACATTAGCGATCTTTAAAAACGGGAAAGTAGCGGATAAAATTGTAGGCGCGCTTCCTAAGGCAGAGCTTGAAGCCGCAATCAGGCCCCATATTTAAAAAAAAGTTTATAGGATTGCACTATGATGAATTTTAAGCAGATCGATGAAGCGAGGAAGATCCTGGGATTAGGCGAAGAGGCGAGCATGGAGGAGATCAAAGAGGTTTTCAGGAATCTGGCCCTTAAATACCATCCTGACAGATGCAAGGATAAAGATAAGAAACGCTGCGAAGAAATGTTTAAAAAAATAAACCACGCGAAGGATATTATCGGAAGCTACTGCGCGAATTACCGGTATTCTTTCAGGGAGAAAGAGGTTAAGAAAAATACTATGTCCCGGGAGGAGTACGAGCATCTTAAAAGGTTTTTTGACGGATGGTTCGGAGACTTGGATCTATGAGCGGAATTTTCGACAGGCATTATAAAAAATACGATTCCTGGTACGGCAGGCACGCGTGCGCTTATTTATCGGAGCTGGAGGCGTTGAAAAAAGCGATCCCAAAAACCGGCAAAGGATTAGAGATAGGCGTCGGCACCGGGAGATTTGCTTATATGCTGGGAATACAATACGGCGTGGATCCATCTAAGAATATGCTAAAGATCGCAGAAAAAAGAGGCATACGGGTACGGCTGGGCGTGGCAGAAAAGTTGCCGTTCGGCAGCCGTACGTTCGATTATGTCGCGATTATTATTACCTTATGTTTTGTCAAAGACCCCCGCAAGGCGATACGCGAAGCAAGAAGAGTGCTCAAGAAAAGGGGCAGGATCATCATCGCCGTCATTGACAAGGACAGCTTCCTGGCTAAGTCCTATCAAAGGAAAAACAGCATTTTTTACAAGCAGGCTCATTTTTACGGCGTCAGAGAATTGGCCGATTTACTGAAAGTCGCAGGATTCGACAATGTGTCTTTTCAGCAGACGTTATATGACCTTCCCGGCAGGATAAAAGTTATCCAGAAACCGAAAAAAGGGCACGGCAGGGGAGGCTTTGCGGTGATCAGCGCTTACAAAACCACATTTGAAAAAAAAGGAGTCCGATAGGTTGCAAAGGGTCAGGCGTTTTTGATGAAGGTGCGCTTCAGGGAATCCCCGAGGCGGCCGCGGCGCCTTTCTCTTGTGATCACGCTTAAGAAAAGGCGCGGAGCTACGGACAGGAAGAAGAGTATTTCTTTGAAGGTAAAGAACTTTACCACGAAGATGTTCTTCCAGAGGATCTTCATGTATCTGGAAGGCGTATAGAAAGTAAATTTGATCCGCCTGCCTATTTTCTTCAGGGCGGCGTGGCTGTAGGCGTCTGAATAGAGTTCTCCTCTTTCGGTCACATGATAGCCGGGCGTTTTCTCGGCGAGTTCTTTGAGGGGAGAGAACTTCTCGATCCTCAGCTTATTGCAGGCGATGGCGTCAACCCCGATCTCCTTTGCAAACTGCCCGATATAAAGCATTTCTTTTTCCGTCTCCCCGATATTCCCGTAGATGAAGTAGCCGTTGTAAAAAATAGGGTATTGTACCAGGACCTTGAAATATTTGCGTATTGTCTCCTGGGTAAAGCCTTTGTTCAGCTGCTTTAATATCCAGTCATGAGGCGATTCGATCCCGATCAGAAGGGCTTTGAATCCGGCCTTTACCATTTTTTCAAGCAGCGCGGGGTATTTGGCGATATTCAGGCGCACCTGGGCCATGAAGCGTTTTTTAAGCTTCCTTTGAATGATCAGGTCGCAGATCTCCTCGGCCCGCTTGGGGTCGGCAAAAAAATCGTCATCGCTGAGGATTATCACTCCCGCTTTTAAACTTTCTATTTCATTTACCACTGAACTGGCGCTGCGGGCGGCGTACGTCCTTTTCTGGGCGAGGGGATTAAGGCTGAAGGTGCAGAATTTGCAATTAAAAGGGCAGCCCCGCGCGCTTAATACGGAATCAAAGCTTATATCCGCTATCTTTATGCCGTTTAAGGCAAAAGCGTAATCATTCCGGCGCAGCGAACGGTCAGGCGCGCCTACCTTTTCTACGTCGGAGAGGGGGCGGTTGGGGTTGTGTTTTATTGAGCCGCTTTCGCGGTAAGAGATGCCCAGGATGCCTTGAAGCGGATCGCCTTTTAGTATCTCCTTGATCGTTTCTTCGCCCTCGCCCCTGACAATAATGTCAATAGTGGGGCATGCCTTAAAAAGTTCCTCTACCTTTTCGGTGGCCTTATACCCGCCCACGACCAGCGGTATACGGTCCGGCACGCGGTTAAGCATCTGGCAGATCTCCTCAAACTGGCGGTCCCAGCCGATGCTTACACAGAGAATATCCACCTCATCGGATATGAAGCCAATGAGCTTGTCGGCGTCGGAGAACTCCCGTTCATACCGTAGGTCCATCAAGGTGATCCTGTTGACCAGCCCTTTGGCGCTCGTGGCCACGTATTCAAGGCCGGTAGGCGGAAAGAGCATCATGGTGCTGTTGGCGCTGCGTTCGATATAGGGGTTCAGGAATAAGGCGTGGTTATATTTGATGGAAAACTCCTTGTAAGTGCGAGGTTACGCTATTACTGTATCATTAAACGGCAGGCGAGGCAAGAGATATAAAGGGTTTGCCTCGAGGAAAGCGAATGTGCTTGACAAGGAGGCGGGAAGCCGTTACCATAGTAGCAGGTGCAATAAAAATTTTTCGGGTTCAGAAGATTGTTTTTCTGAAGGTAACAGTGATGGTCGGGCCGCCATCTGCGATGAGTGATGGCGGCTGTTTGTTTTTTATTAACTCCCAGAGGCGAGAGGAGGCGGTATGGATTGGCAGAACGTTCCAACCCCGGAAGAGATAATCAACGAGGGCAGGAAGCAATTCAAGGGGTTTTCGAAGTGGGTCCCTGTCGCGGTTGTGTTTGTGCTCATCCTGGCCGGCGTGCGGGGTCTGATCTATTCGATCGGCCCGGATGAAGTAGGGGTGATCCAGCGGTTCGGTAAATTCATCGGCTTGAGCTCCCCCGGGCTGCACGCGAAAATACCGTTCGGGGCAGACAAGGTGACGCCCATTAAAGTGGAAAAAGTGTTCAAGGAAGAATACGGCTTTAAGACCGTTGAGCCGGGGGTAAGGACCACGTATTCCTCGCGCAAATATGAGGACGAGTCATTGATGCTTACCGGCGACCTGAATATCCTCGATGTGCGCTGGATCGTGCAGTTCAAGATAAAGGACCCGGTGAAACTGCTTTTCGCGACGCGCGGCCCCGCAGACAATATACACGATATTTCCGAAGTGGTCATGCGCCGCTTTGTCGGCAACTATTCCGTGGATGAAGTCCTCACCAACAAAAGGGAAGAGATCGACGACCTGGCGCAGCAGGAGATACAGCGCATACTTGACCTGTATAACGTCGGGGTGCATATAGTCACGGTCAAGCTCCTGGACGTAAATCCTCCTGAAAAAGTAAAGCCGGCGTTCAATGAAGTGAACGAGGCCAAACAGGAAAAAGAAAAAATGATCAACCAGGCATGGGAAGCATACAATAAGGTCGTGCCCAGGGCCAAGGGCGAAGCGGAAAAGACTATCCGCGAGGCGGAAGGCTACTCCACGGATAAGATAAACCGCGCGAAAGGCGAATCCGAAAGGTTCCTCGCTACCCTCGAGGAATATAAAAAAGCGCCGGAAATAACCAAGAAGAGGCTTTACCTTGAGACCCTCACGCAGGTGCTCCCCAGGGCAAAAGAGAAATACATAATCGACTCGCAGCAGAAATCTATTCTGCCGCTTTTGGATATCAACAAAAAAGGAGGGCAGGAATGATGAAAGGGCTACGCGTAACGCTTACGATATTTGCCGCGTTGATCATCGCGGCGGCTGCCTCCTTTGTGTTCGGCGTAGTGTATATCGTCAACGAAGGCCAGCAGGTGGTGATCACTCAATTCGGAAGGCCCGTGGGTAATCCGGTTACTTTGGCCGGTTTGCATTTCAAGCAGCCGTTCATCCAGGAAACCCACTATTTCGAAAAGAGGCTCCTGGATTGGGATGGAGACCCGAACCAGATACCCACCAAAGACAAGAAATATATCTGGGTGGACACTATCGCCCGATGGAAGATCGTCGATGCGCTTAAATTCCTGCAGTCGGTAGGCAACGAAATGAATGCCCATGGAAGGCTCGACGATATCATCAATTCAGCGACCAGGGACGTCATTACCAGCCACCTTCTGGTCGAAGCGGTGAGGGATTCAAACCGGATCCTGGAGTTAAAGGGCGCGGAAAGCGAAGACGTGATCGTCACGGACGAAGCCCTTGAGCATATAGAGGTGGGAAGGAAGATGCTGGAAGGGGCGATTTTAGAAAAGGCAAAGGTGCTCGCTCCCCAGTACGGCATTGAGATCATGGATGTGCGCATCAAGCGCATCAATTACGTGGAGGACGTGCGTAACAAAGTCTATGACCGTATGATCGCCGAAAGGAAGCGCGCGGCCGAGAAATACCGTTCCGAAGGCCAGGGCAAATCAGCCGAGATAGAGGGGCAGGTGGTAAAGGAGTTAAAAGCCATTACTTCCGAGGCCTACCGCCAGGCGCAGGTCATCACCGGCAAGGCGGACGCCGAAGCGGTCAATATATACGCTGCCGCGTACGGCCAGAACCCCGATTTTTATTCTTTCATGAAGACGCTGGAGACTTATAAAGACACCATTGACGCAAAATCCACGGTGATCCTGACCACCGACAGCGATTATTACAAGTATCTCAAGTCCCTGGATTCCGGGAAGTAATATAAAAAGGATCGCTCCTTAGAAACCCTCTGTGGCACATAATGCCGCAGAGGGTTTTTGTTTGAGGGAAATTAGTCAAATAAAAGGGGAATCAGCCAATGGACACCTGGCTTGAGGGAAGGTAGAGTAAGGCAAATAAAAGGAGAAGAAGATGATAGCGGAATTAACGGCAGAAGTGCAAAGATCAAGGTTCCTCTACGCCAGGAGAAATACGCCGAACTGGGATATCTTCTTTGGCCTGCTTGCTGGCGGCCATCTCCGCCCTTGAAGGGTCCCGAAGGGGAGCTTGTTGTGCACGGGACGCAGGACTTCGATTATGACAAAGCGCGAAAGGTGTTAGGCGTCCCGGACAATTTCGAAGTTTGCGCGATGGTCGCGATAGAGGGAGTATTTCGGGGAAGATGACGCAATGATACCATAAAAGGAGGAGCGTATGAAGTCCGTAAAAGGGGGAGCGATAGTGTTAACGGCGTTTGGAATGTTTGTGTTTCTTGCCGGCGTATCGTTCGCGCAAGAGATGCAGATGATGAAAAAAGATCACGCTGCCTGGGAAGCGAAGTATAAAGCTAAAATAAAATTGCTGCAAAATTCATCGTCTGCGCTCCAGCAGACAAATCCTGACTTGGCACAGAAATTGTGCGACGCGGTCGATGAGGAGATGGGTGAATCGAAAGAGAAAATGGGAGCCGGCAAAGAAGGAATGGCAAAAGATTCGGCGGAATGGAAAGCAAAGCGCGAAGAAAGAGTAAAGCTTTATCAGGATGCCGCGGCAGCTCTTCAGCAGAGGTATCCTGACCTGGCGAAAGACCTGGAGGATATGGCTATGTCTAAGCATAAGCCGGAAATGATGGATATGAAAGGAATGATGCAGGAGGGCAACGAAAAAAAATAAAGCAATAGCGATATGCCGGGTTTATACATAAAAATAGCGGCAGGCACAAAAAGCTTGCCGTTTTAATTATTGCAGCTATTATAATTATCGGGATAGCAGCCGGCTTCTCTGAATAGTACGTATTTCTTTAGATTAATAAAGAAGGCGTTTTGAATGGCGCCTTTTAACGTATGATGAATTTAGTCGATTTCGGATTCCAGAATTCAAACCTCTTTCGGCACATGCCGCTTTTTGAGGAAATTACTTACGACGGCCATAATGAGGAGAAGGTGCGCCGGTATAAAGCGGTCCGCGAAGGACAGACCTGCAATATCCTGGCTTTGAATTTCATCCGGAATGACGAGAAGATATTCTGGGAAGCGGTAGAGGATTTTGTAAAACGAAGCACATCCGACGCCGCATCCGGCGTGCACGGCGTGTATATTTTCGACCTGCTGACTATCGATATACACAAAGAAGTCAAAACATTCAAGCACGCGGAACTGACCGCTGTCATTAAGAACGAGGCCAACGGGTTAGCCGCCGGGGGAACCGAGCTGGTGAAGTATTCTTCCGTCTACGCGCTCATCCATAAGAAGATCGATTCCGACTGGGGTAAAATTTCTTTTAAAACCGCGGTGGATGTATTCAAAGACAAGCCGGAATATCTGGATATCCTTATCAAGCGGCTTTTGAAGGATTATATTTTTCCACGGGACCCCGTTATCCTTTTACTGAACGACATCAGCCTTAACCCCGTCTTCGACCTTCAAAACGAAACGCAGCAGGCGCGGTTAAAGAAAGTCATAGCCGACCTTATCCCTAACTCTATCGAATTTATCCCTGAAGTATATATACAGGATAAATCCGGAGCAAGAGAACTCCTTTCCGGCTCCAGCCTTTAATATGGACATTACCAGAAAGCTCTCCCTTCACGTTAAAAAACTGCGTGCGTGCCGCGTATGCCCGAATATGCATCCGCCCGTTGTCAGCGGCGGGCCGGTGGTAAGCAGAGTACTCCTGGTGGGGCAGGCGCCGGGGGATAAAGAGCCAAAGCTGGGGCGGCCGTTTGCCTGGACCGCCGGCAAGACCCTTTTTCGCTGGTTTAACGAAGCCGCCGGGATGAGCGAAGAGCAATTCCGCGCCTCAATATATATGGCCGCGGTGTGCCGGTGTTTTCCCGGCAAGAACCCCGGAGGCGGTGATCGTGTGCCGTCGCCGAAAGAGGTGCTGAATTGCAGCGTTTGGCTAAAACGCGAATTAAAGATCCTTAAGCCCGGTTTGGTGGTCCCTGTCGGCAAGCTGGCTATAGCGCAATTTATCCCTTTAGAGAAGCTTGACCGGATCATCGGAAGGAAGTTTACGGTAACGCGCGAAGGCGTTGCGTTTGACCTGATCCCTCTGCCGCACCCTTCAGGCGCCTCGCCCTGGCATCGCACAGAGCCCGGCAAGGGCTTGCTCAGGCAGGCTTTGAAACGCATCGTTAAGCACCGGGCGTTTGTTTCTTTAAAGGATAATATATCTTGACACGCAGCGGGCCGGTGGTACAATATCAGTGTTAAGTTTAGAAGTCTTAGCCGTAAGGACAGGATGTCTGATCTTACGGCAATTTTTTTCCCGCAGAAAGCGGTAGTATATGGAAGGAGGGTGTGTTGGCAAGGGATAACTATTCCTACAAGAAATACCAGAGGGAATTGGCAAAGAAAAAGAAGTTGGAAGAAAAGAAAAAACGAAAATTAGAGAGAAAGAATATGCAGGCCCAGGCAGAGCCCGGGCAGGCTTCGGACGCCGGAGAAATTAATCAGGAGTCAAACTAAAAAGGGGGTACCATGGCGTATCAATATGGTGGAGGCGGATTTGGCGGAGGATCGCGGGAGATGCACAAGGTGGTTTGCTCGGAATGCAAGAAAGAATGCGAAGTCCCTTTTAAACCCAGGGATGGCCGTCCTGTATATTGCAGGGATTGCTATTCAAAGCGCAAGAACGAAGGCCGTTAAGCGATAAAACGAGGAGCCCGGTAGAAATAAGTCAATAAGAAGGGGAAATAGCCTCTTTATTGAAATCAGAAAAGCGTCTAAAATAAAATCAATGGTTTTAAGTCGCCAGGGGGGGTGGTACAATGAATAGCTGCGCAAGATGCGGAAGCAAATTGCAACATAATTACCTGGTAACTTTCTTTAAAGGACCAAAGGGAAAACAGGAACGATTGATAGTCTGTTTGAAATGCAGGGACATTTTAAAGAAAGAGGAAGTAAAAGTATAGTATGGTTGATGAATGTAAAACAAGGTCCAGGCTGAGGATCGTCATTCCGGCTTTCCCCGCGTTCAATATTTATACCAGCGTTGCCGATAAAACTACGGCGTTGGGTCCGGTATGCGTGGCGAGCGCCGCGAATGAAGTGCTGGGCTGGGATGTTGAAGTCATCGATGAGAATAACCTTCGCAGGTACGGCCCCCGGAGCGATTCCGGGGGGGCTGACCATGAATTTCTGCAATCCTTAAGGCCGGCGGATGTAGTGGGGCTCTACGGCGGCCTGACAAGCACCATACCCCGCCTCTACCAACTTGCCCGTTTTTATAAGAATAAAGGTGTTATAATTATCGCCGGAGGACAGCACTTTGTCGAAGAGACGATAGCCGAGGCGCTGAATTCCCATATTGATTATGTGGTTATCGGCGAAGGAGAAGAGGCGATACGGGAGCTTCTCGTGGCCATACAGAGCAAGGGAGCGTTAAGCGCGATCAAGGGGATTGCCTACCTGAAAGACGGAAAACCATTTTTTACTCCCAAAAGACTGCCCATAACGGATTTTAACAGGTTGCCTTTGCCGAATTTTTCGCTGTTGCGTTATGCCAATGTGAAAGTGTATCCCGTGGAGAGGATCAGGGGCTGCGGTATGGAGTGCGAGTTTTGCACGGTAAAGGGCAAACCCAGAGACGCTTCTCCCGAACGGCTGCTTGAGAGCATCAGTAATCTTTTAGAGACGCGGGACGCCAGGCATTTTTTTATCGTGGATGATCTTTTCGGCCAGCATCGCGAAGAAACCATACGCTTCTGCAATATGCTCGCGGAGTATCAGAAAAAAACAGGCATACGGCTTGATTTTACGGCCCAGATAAGGCTGGATAAGGCCAAAGACCCCGAACTTCTTTCCGCGATGCGCAAAGCGGGCATCAATACCGTTGCCATCGGTTTCGAGTCTCCTATCGAAGAAGAACTGAACGCGATGAGCAAGCACCTTAAGCCCGAAGGCATGATAGCTTTGGCAAGGGTGTTCCACAAGTTCGGTTTTTTAGTGCACGGCATGTTTATCTTCGGGTATCCCTTGAAAGAAGGCGTGCACTTTTCAATGGCGGCGGGTGAGAGGGTGAAGCGCTTTAAAAGATTCATTAAAAAAGCTAAGATCGACACGGTGCAGATATTGCTGCCGACTCCTTTGCCCGGGACAGAGCTACGCCATAGGCTCGTGAAGCAGCGCAGGGCTTACGCGCTTTCGGATGTCGGCTGGGAATATTATGACGGCAATTTCCCGCTTTTTGAGCCTGACGCGCCCATGACCGCCGAAGAGATGCAGGATTCCATCAGAAAGATCATGGGGAAGTTCTATCAATTCCAGTATATGTTTTTAATAGGGCTGCATATTATCTCTTTTCCCGCACTGGTCTTTTTTTTGCATAATATCAGGGCAGGCTGGAAAAAATGGTACAGGCAGTGGCGTAATGCGCTGATCCGGTTCGGCGGATGGATCGTCATAAAACGATGGACAACGCAATTCAAAAAAGACAGCTTTCTTGATAAATTGCACAAGGCAAAAGAGCACCTGTATAGTAATCAACGCAGGCAGCACATTGGAATATAAAAAGAAAACGCAAGATTCTGAAATCCAGGATTCCCTTGAATACGCCGAAGGCATTATCAACACGGTGCGAGAACCTTTACTCGTCTTGAACGGAGGATTAAGGGTAATCTCCGCCAGCCGTTCTTTCTATCGAATCTTTAAAGTAAAGCCCGAGGACACCGAGAAGCAGCATATCTATGACCTGGGAAGCCGGCAATGGGACATTCCTAAGCTGCGGGAACTGCTGGAAAATATTCTTCCCAAGACCGCAAGCTTCGATGATTTTGAAGTTGAGCATATCTTTCCCGATATCGGCAGGCGGGTAATGCTTCTGAAT
The DNA here is from genome assembly GCA_041309005.1 of Candidatus Omnitrophota bacterium. Taxonomy (GTDB): domain Bacteria; phylum Omnitrophota; class Gorgyraeia; order Gygaellales; family Profunditerraquicolaceae; genus PPR-0468. The sequence goes on along the minus strand of JBFZAN010000004.1, from coordinate 11,091 downwards.
GCCCGCGAAATTTATCAAAAGGCAACCCGCGCAAAGCTTATCCTGCTTGCTATCGAAGATATCACCGAGCGTAAACTCACCGAAGAGACATTAGCGCGCCAGGCGAAAGAATTAATTCGTTCCAATACTGAGCTGGAGCGTTTTGCCTTTGTTGCTTCTCATGATCTACAGGAGCCGCTGCGCATGGTATCAAGTTACATGCAGTTATTGGAAACGCGGTATAAGGATAAGCTCGATTCCGATGCCCATGAATTTATCGGCTTTGCGGTGGATGGGGTGAATTGGATGCAGACGCTCATTAACGCATTGTTGACCTACTCACAGCTGGGTACGAAGGCCAAAGAGTTTGAACTTACTGACTGCGACAAGGTGGTTACGAGAGCCTTGCTTAACCTGCAGGTAGCGATCCAGGAGCATAACGCAAAAGTGACGCATGGCCCTTTAGTTACGGTCATGGCGGATAGTTCGCAGCTCGAGCAGTTATTTCAGAACCTTATCGGCAACGCGATAAAATTCAAGGCAAAAGGGCAGCCGTTTGTGCATATCGCCGTCGAAGAAAAAGGCGACGATTGGGTGTTTTCGGTTAAAGACAACGGCATCGGCATCGACCCCAAATCAAGCGAACATATTTTTGAAATATTCCAGCGCCTGCATTCACGCGAAGCGTATCCCGGCACAGGCATAGGCCTGGCTATCTGTAAGAAAATTGTCGAGCGCCACGGGGGGGAGATCTGGGTTGAATCAAAGCCCGGGGAAGGCTCCACATTTTATTTTACTTTAAAGAAGGCGGGAGCGAACATATGAAAAGAATAACTTTGGTCCTTACGATGGTGATAACCTTAGTGTATGTTTCTTTCAGCCATGCGGGGCCTCTGGATTGGCTAAAGGCTAAGGTAAATGCAACGACGTCCACCAAACTGAGCGATACCAAGATCGGCTCAGGGTTAAAAGAAGCGCTGAAGGTGGGCATCGAAAACGCCATTAAATTGCTGGGTAAGAATGACGGTTATTTCGCAAACCAGGCGGTAAAGATACTGCTGCCTGAAAGCATAAAGAAAACGGAACCCGCGTTGCGCCAGATAGGCTTAGGCCCGAAGCTTGACGAATTCACCTTGAGTATGAACAGGGCCGCGGAAAAGGCAGCTCCTGTGGCCGCGGATATTTTTTCATCTGCTATCGCGGACATGTCTTTCGACGATGCCAATAAGATACTGCAGGGCGGCAGCACCGCTGCTACGGAATATCTTAAAGCCAGGACCTCCGATAAGCTGCTTGCGCAATTCCAGCCCGTGGTTCGTAAGGCGATGGGTGAGTATGCGGTTACCAATAAGTTTGAAGAGATCATGGGTCAGGCGCAGTCTTTGCCCATAGTAGGCAAATTTACAAGCAGCGTCGATATTAACAAGTACGTTTCGTCTAGGGCCCTCGATGGATTATTCAAGGTGCTTGGCCAGCAGGAGGAAAAGATCCGCACGGATCCCGCAGCGAGAGTAACCAGTCTTTTGAAAGAAGTGTTTAAGTAGCGGTAATCTTCGTTAATATTCCTTGACAAACAGCGCAATAGTGGTATACTACAATTAGTAAAGATTAGAAGTCTGAAGCCGCAAGGTTAGGATAACTGAACTTGCGGCTTCAAAATTTGTCATTGTTTGCCACGTTAGGGATCTAAAATCTAGCAGGCATAAAGATGATAGGGATTTCTAACGCGTTTACTAAATTCAGAGAGAAGGAGGTAGCAAGCAATGGCAAAAGGAACAGTTAAGTGGTTCAGCGATCAGAAGGGTTATGGATTCGTCACTCCTGAGAACGGCAACGATGTGTTTGTGCATCATTCCGCGATTCAGGGTGAGGGTTACAAATCTTTAGCTGAAGGCCAGCAGGTCGAGTTCGAGATCGAACAAGGCCCTAAAGGCGAACAGGCCAAGAATGTAATCAAGATATAATCTTGAAATCGGGGAGGGCCCGTATCTTTTAAAAGATACGGGCCCTTTTTATTTTATGGCCGTTAAAAAAAATCTTATTGACGGAACAAAATAATACGGTTCACTTATCATGAACATATGTTCATGATAGAAGGAGAATGATTTGAGGTCGAAAAAAACCAGGTGGGTCAAATGCATTTTCCGGGAAGAGGTGTTTTAAGCCATTGTGTAAGCCTTTGAATAGGGTAGATGGCGTGTATTTACCGCTTGATGAAATGGCGTCGGTTGATGAAGGTCTCAAGGCCGACTTTTTCACGTATTTTAACCTCAGCCCAGAGAAAGATAGCCGATGTCCCGGTGAACGTAGCGCTATATCTTAAAAAAAGATACTTTTGCGCGGATAAGTAGAAGAAAGTCAATAAGAGGATATTAAGGTATCCGTGCATAACAATATCCTGACCATATCCGGAGAAAAGAGGCACGAGGCCGAAAAGAAGAGCAAAAACAGCTATTACAAAGCTTCGTCCTATATGTCATTTTCCCGGAACATGCCGTTACGCGGCCATGTAGACAAGGCTAAAATGAAGTCTGCATTCGAACACGGCATGTTTACGCTGACACTGCCCAGGAAATAAGGGCGAGAGAACCGTCCCCTAGTAGAGAACCGTCCCCTATTTTTACTTGAAATTAAGATATTGGAACGTATAATATTGTATATGAAAATGTTCCTGTATCTTTTGATAATTGCAAGCGTAACCATCCTTTTAAGTTCCTGCGCGGTAGCGCCGGTCAAGCCGCCTTCTTATACCGTAACCCAGATCTGCCCTCAGGTACCCGGGCCGGTGGTAAGGCAGGATCTTTACCATGTGGTAGCTCCCGGAGAAACATTCTGGCGCATAGGCAAGATGTATGACGTCAGGATGGAGGATATCATGCGGGCGAACCATTTGAGCAGGCCGCAAGAATTAAAGATGGGGCAGCGCTTGCTCATCCCGCGCGCAGCTCCGATAAGAGCGGTGATCTCGCTGTGCCCTTCGGATAAATGGAAATACATCATTATCCATCATAGCGCCACCGAGGAAGGGAATGCGTATGATTTCCATAAATTGCACAGGCGCAAAGGCTGGAACCTGATAGGATATGATTTTGTCATTGACAACGGCACCGGGGGAAAGATCGACGGCCAGATAGAGGCCTCTCCCCGCTGGATCAAGCAGATTGACGGCGCCCATTGCAGGGCTTCGAATATGAACTCAAAAGGCATAGGGGTCTGCTTAGTAGGCAATTTCAGCAAGGACAAGGTTTCCGCGCGGCAGATGGATTCTTTGGTGCACCTGGTAGATACGTTAAGGAAATATTATAAGATCCCCAAGGACCATATCATGGGGCATGGTCAGGTTCCCGGCGCCAGGACAGAATGCCCGGGGAAATATTTTCCCTGGAAAGAATTTTATGACGAGCTGCATTAAGATATCCGGCAAAAAGGTCGGTTGAAGTATGTTAAAAAAGATCTGTTTGATAGTATTACTGGCGTGTTTTCTGGGCGCAGGCGTGTATGTCCCGTACCGGGCTTTCAAAAAAGTGCAGGAATACAGGCTTGCTTTGCAAAGAAGAAAGGCCGCGTGGGGAATCTTAAAGATCGCCCTCAAGGACAGAATCGAAGCATTCGGGGAAGAACCGAGCGTGGTTATCAAAGACCTTGAGACCGGCTGGGAAATCGATTACCGCAAGGACAGGCTGGTCCCTTCTGCGAGCCTGGTGAAAATTCCCATCATGCTTTCCTGTTTTTACGCGGCGCAGGAAAATAAGATCGGCCTGGAGGATACCCTTTATCTTAAGGCTTCCAGGAAGGTGGAAGGGTCAAAAGCACTGAAGGATAAGCCGGCGGGCACCGCGTTCACGGTAGGGGAATTGATCAGGCCTATGATCACGCAAAGCGATAATACCGCGACGAACATGATCATAGAATATATGGGTTTCGATACGTTAAACGAGTATTTTAAAAAGATCGGTTTAAAGAGCACCAACATCTCGCGCAAAATGATAGATTTCAAGCAGAGGAGGCGCGGGATAGAGAATTATACCACCGCCGGCGATATAGCGTTCCTCCTGGAAGACCTTTACCGCAGTAAATTCCTGAATAAAAACGTTTCCAGGCAATGCCTGCTCCTTTTGGGGCAGCAAAAGATCAACGACCGCATTCCCAGGAAATTGCCCCAGGAAGAAACATTCATCGCCCACAAGACCGGCCTTGAAAGAAGCGTCTGCCATGACGCGGGGATAGTGTTTACCCGCAAAGGTAATTTTCTCATCTGTGTCCTGGTCGAGCACGACAATAAAGTCGCGGGGCCCGCGAAGAAATTTATCTCGGACATAGCGCTTCTGGCGTACAGTTATTACCAGAATCTTTAGAAGATCACAGCCATGCTCACCGTAGTATTCTTATCTGCCTGCGCTTTATTCGCGTTCGCCTACATACGATACGGCAGCTTCCTCAAAAAACATTTCGAGCTCAATAATAAGAACCATCCACCCTCGCACCATATGTATGACGGGGTGGATTATGTGCCGGCTCCGGTGCCGGTGTTGTTCGGCCACCATTTTTCTTCGATCGCAGGGGCAGGGCCGGTGCTGGGGCCGATTATCGCGGGGATCGCCTTCGGCTGGGGGCCGGTGTGGCTGTGGGTCGTGGCAGGTTCGATCTTTATCGGGGGTATCCACGATTTCTCAAGCCTGGTTATCTCCATCCGCAACCGCGGCCGTTCCATCGCAGAGATCGCCAATACGTATATGTCAAAGCGGGCCTACCGGCTGATGCTTGCGTTTATCTGGCTGTGCCTGGTATACGTATTGACGGTGTTTTTGGACCTGACGGCCAGCACGTTCAAGCTTAACGGCGCGGTAGCCACGTCATCTGTATTGTATGTGTTCCTGGCGATAGGTTTTGGGTTATCCATATACCGGCTCAAGGTCCCTTTAAAATGGGCTTCTTCGGTATTCGTGACGTTGTTGTTTTTCTTTCTCTGGGCAGGCCAGAAGATGCCGATGAACAATATCCCGGCGCTCTTTGGAGACCAGGCCAAGACATGGGATATCATATTGATCGTATATTGTTTTATCGCTTCGGTAACGCCGGTCTGGATATTGTTGCAGCCGCGGGACTATTTATCCAGTTTTCTCCTTTACGCTTCAGTGGCTGCGGGGTTTTTCGGGATCCTTTTAGGCCGGCTGCCGCTTGAGTATCCGGCATTTGCCGCCCTGAACGACAAAGACATAGGGCCGATGTTCCCGATACTATTTGTCACTGTAGCCTGCGGAGCGGTAAGCGGCTTTCATTCCGTGGTCGCAAGCGGCACCTCGTCTAAACAGCTCAAGAAAGAATCGGACGCGCTGCCCATCGGTTACGGCGCGATGCTCGTGGAAGGGCTGGTCGCCATTATCGCCTTATGCACGGTAATGGTGGTTGGAAAGAATGACTCTTTGGCTGCTCAAACCCCTCTGGTAATTTACAGCGCGGGCATGGCAAGATTTTTATCCGTCTTCGGGATCCCGGAAAGATACGGGGCGTCGTTCGGGCTCCTTACCTTGTCCGCATTCATCCTGACGACGCTCGATACCGCCACAAGGCTGGCCCGGTATATTTTCCAGGAATTCTTTAACATGGAAGGCAGGCGCACCCGCTATCTGGCAACGCTGGCCACTCTGGTACTGCCCGCGGTTTTCGTGTTGATCACTATCAGGGATGCCGGCGGCAATGTTATTCCCGCCTGGAAAAGTATCTGGCCGGTGTTCGGCGCAACCAACCAGTTGCTGGCGGGCCTCGCGCTGATGGTGGTTTCGGTGTGGCTTAAGAAAAAGGGAACGCATATCTGGTTTGTGGCTATCCCTATGGTATTCATGCTGGTGATGACGCTATGGGCGTTATTACTGGTGATCGTGCAGTATAAATTCAGTGTAATAGGTTTTATCGGCGCGATCCTGCTTTTTTTGGCGCTGATGCTTATTTTTGAGGCGATCGAGATCTTCGAAGTCAAGGCGCGCGCCAGGAGAATAGTAAGATGATATCAGCAGTTGCGTTGCAAAAAACTTGCCTGGTGGCAGTGTTACCTGCTTTTTTTCTGGGAGGATGCGCCGGTGTCCCCGCGAAGCATTCTTTCGCCCAGGAAAAAACGCGCAGCGTCGCGATACTTTTGTATCACCACATCGGCGACCTGCCGGATACGGCAAGCCCTTCGCAAAAGCGCTGGACGCTTTCGTTAAAAGAATTCCAGAGGCAGATGGAATGGATCGCTGCGCGCGGATTCCGTCCTGTCACCATGGCGCAATTGGTCGCGCACCTGAAACACGGCCAGCCTTTGCCCCCCAGCCCGATAGTCCTCACATTCGATGACGGGTGGAAGGAGCACTATTCCGAGGCTTTTCCGGTCTTGAAGCAATACGGCTTTCCGGCAACCTTCTTTATCATCACCGACTCCGTCGGCCATTCGGCATACATGAACTGGGAGCAAGTGCAGGAGATGTCCGCGGCAGGGATGGATATGCAGTCCCACTCACGTACCCATCAGAAACTAACGGATTTGCCGCGTGAAGATTCTAGGCGTGAGATTATTGAATCAAAAAAAAGTTTAGAAAACCGTTTGAACAAAACCGCCGTTGTTTTTTCTTACCCTTACGGCAGTTACAATGAAGCAGTGATCGCGATGGTCAAGGAGGCGGGTTTTGAGGCAGCGGCAAGCGTAAGCGGCTTAAACGGCGGTTATCTTTTCCGTAAGGATCAATCCTATTCACTTGTCCGCTATGCCATTGAAGGCGATACGGTCCTGGAAGAACTTGCCGGCCTGAAAAGCCTCAATCATTAGTGACAAAGGGCTCACGCGTTACCAAATGCATTGACAAACATAAATATTCCTGTATACTTTTCACATACATCGGAATCAAGAAATAAGAATATAAAGGAAAATAATTAAGCTTTTTATAGATCTGAAGTTATAGATAGATGGTCCCGCTACATTCTGTTTTCCTGTTTGATCCGCTTTCTTTATTCTTCGTATTCGTCATTTCCGTCGTTTCCCTGCCGTCAGCGATCTACTCCTCTAGTTACCTTCGAGGGGAATACCCGCCCGCGAAAATAATACTTGCCTGGTTTTTTCTGGCTGCCTTTATCGCGTCTATGCTCCTGGTAGTTACCGTACGTAACGCCTTCGCGTTCCTCATTGCCTGGGAAATGATGTCTCTGGTTTCTTACTTTCTCGTTGTTTTCGATACTACCCACGAAAGATCGATTCAGGCGGGCGCGGTCTATATTATCATGACGCACATCGGCACCGCTTTTTTGGTCGCGGCGTTTATCCTGATGCGTAACTACGCGCATTCGTTCGATTTCTTCGCTATGAAAAGCGCATGCCTTACGATGCCGGCGCAGACCAGGAATATAATTTTCGCGTTGCTGCTTATAGGCTTCGGCACCAAGGCCGGGATAGTGCCTTTACACATCTGGCTGCCCCTTGCCCATCCTCAGGCGCCCAGCCATATCTCAAGTATTATGTCGGGGGTAATGATCAAGACCGCGATATACGGGATAGTGAGGTTCGTGATATACATCCTGGGGGTTACTACGGCCTGGTGGGGGATAGCGCTGTTGATTTTGGCGGTGATCTCCTGTCTTGTGGGAGTGATTTACGCCCTCATGGAGCATGATATAAAGAGATTACTTGCGTACCACAGCGTGGAAAATATAGGGATAATCTTATTGGGAGTGGGGTTGGCAATATTGTTCTTGGCCCTGAATTTGGAGCATCTTGCGGTTTTCGCCCTGATGGCAGGCTTGTACCATCTGATAAACCATGCGATCTTTAAGGGCCTTTTGTTTTTATGTTCCGGGAGTGTGTATAAGGCAACGGGGACCAGGGATATCGAAAAACTGGGCGGCCTTATCAAAAATATGCCCTACACTGCGGTATTCTTCCTTATTGGAGCAATGGCAATTTCAGCGCTGCCGCCTTTGAACGGTTTTGTAAGCGAGTGGTTGATCTTGCAGGCGTTCTTTTTGGGCGCATTTAATGCAACGGGAGGGATGAAGCTCTTTTTAGGGGTGTGCGCGGCGATGCTGGCTTTTACCAGCGGACTGGCAGCCGCCTGTTTTGTCAAGGCTTTCGGCATAACCTTCCTGGCGCAGCCTAGGAGCCATTACGCGCAAGGCGCGAAAGAAGTCCCCTTTTCGATGAAAGCGGGGATGGGCATATTGACGCTGCTTACCTTTATTTTCGGTCTGGCTGCGGCAGGAATCGTAAAATTATTGACGAAGGTCGCGGGAAGCGCCTTAGGCGTTGACGGAGGCCGGATAAGCTTCTCTTTGAACAACTTTATCCTCAGTCCTGATGCAGGCAGGCACGTATATCTTTCTACTCCCGTGCTCGCGCTCGTGTTAACGGCACTTGGTATCCTGGGGCTCAGTGTTTATATTTCGGTTGGATGGCAGGCAAGAAGGGTATATAAGACCTGGGACTGCGGTTACTACAAGGTAGGGCCGCGTAACGAATATACGGCGACCGCGTTTTCAAAGCCGTTCAGGATTGCGTTCAGTTTTTTTCTGCTGCCTTTCCGCAGGACGCAGAAAGTAAGGGAATCATTTTATCACGTCAAATCTTTTTCCTATGAAACGCACACCACTCCGGTGTTTAAGAAATACATTTATGATCCCGCGCTTGCCTTGGTTTTGAGGCTCGCTAAATCTTTGAGGAGGATCCAACCGGGTAGTATCCACCTGTACTTATTGTATATATTTGCTACGGTGCTATTGTTGATCATTTTTATGCGCAAATTTTAAGGCGATGAAGATCATACTGGTATTCCTGCAATTGGCTCTATTTGTTACCGCCGCTCCGTTCTTAAGCGGCTTGGTCACCAGGATCAAGAATAACCTCAGGATGCGCCGGGGCTCAAGTGTCCTGCAGCCTTATTTTAATCTGATCAAGCTTTTTTCGAAAGAAGAGGTGGTTTCGGAGACAGCTTCCTGGATATTCAGGGCTGCACCTTTTGTGGTCATAGCCTCAAGCTTCTGCGCCGCATTATTGGTCCCGGCGTGTGTCTTTCCCGGGCCCCTGCATTCCATGGGCGATTTCCTGGCGCTTATTTTTATTCTCGCATTAGGCCGTTTTTTCCTGGCGCTCTCCGCGCTGGATACGGGAAGCGCGTTCGGGGGGATGGGCTCATCAAGAGAGATGTTTATCTCAAGCCTGGCTGAACCCGCGCTTTGCCTGGTCGTGTTTTCCATCGGGTTACAATTCGGCTCTACGGATATAGCCGCTTTCTTTACCATGCATCCGGTGACTGTTTCTTCAATCGTTACTGTAATGGCGCTGTTTCTTCTGGTCCTTGCCGAAACCTCACGTGTCCCGGTAGATAACCAGGAGACGCATCTTGAGTTGACCATGGTTCATGAGGCGATGGTGCTGGAATATTCGGGAAAATCGCTTGCGTTGATCGAGCTGTCTTCCTACGTAAAGCAGATGGTTTTTTTCTTTCTGATCGCCGGGATCGTTTTTCCGGTGGCGATACCTGTCGCAGCTACCTTACGCGAAGTCTTTATGTGGCTGTTATGGTATGCCGGGAGGTTCGTGGCTATCGCGGCGGCGGTCGCGCTGGTTGAAGTTTCCGTGGCAAAGATGCGCTTATTCAGGGTCGCTGATTTCCTGGCGTTCGCTTTCGTGCTGGGGATCATTTCGGTAGTATGCGCAATCTTAGGAGTATAGTATTATGCAGTCAATAATCCTGTTCGCGGTCCTTGCATCGACGTATCTTATGGTCATCGCCAAGCGGATACCCGCTTTGATCCGCAGTTTCCGCTACCAATCATTTTTTATTTTCCTGATAACCGTAGGTGCCGCCTTCACCGAAAAGAACATCGAACTGTATGTTGTCGCTTCGCTCATCCTCATCTTAAAGGTTTTTATAATACCGCATTTTCTATGGTTGATAGCGAAAAGAATAAACGTGGATGAGAACCTGGGCCTCTTCGTGAATTCTCAGCTTTCCCTGATTGTCGTGCTCATCCTTACGTATTGTTCCTGGGTGTTCTCCAAAAGCTTAGGCTTTAGCCACGACTACAGGTGGATCGCGATCACTGTCGCTTTCACCATCTTGTTTACGGGAGCCTTCCTTATGGTTTCGCGCATGAAGGCGTTCACCCAGGTAACGGGGCTTTTGGTCATGGAAAACGGCATATTCCTTTTTGCTTCTTTTATCTCGGGCGGGATGCCGTTTTTTGTGGAGATAGCCATCTTTCTGGACGTGTTTATAAGCGTGATCATCATGGGGCTTTTTGTCTACAGGATCAATAAGCTTTTTACGCACATTGACGTAAACAAGCTTTCGCGCCTCAAGGGGTAACCCGTATGTATATATTTGTCATACTCTGCATCCCGATTTTTCTTGCGGGAGCAAGCTTGCTGATAAAAAAACAAAAGGCCATCGGGCTGGTCCATGGCGCCGGATATCTGGCGGTGCTGTGTGCCGCCGTGGTCCTCCTGAAAAATGCTATCCTGCCGGGAACCGTTACGACATGGGCGGGGCTGATATATCTTGACGGCTTGAGCGCGTTCTTCATTTTTGTGGTTTCGGTCATCGCGTTCGCTGCCGCGCTTTATTCTGCCGGTTACATCAGGATAGATGTCGAATCGGGGGTAATTTCAAAGAAGAAAGCAAAACTCTATTATGTACTGTTTGATTTGTTTTGCTTTTCGATGTTCGTTGTCCCCGCGGTGAACAATCTCGCCATGCTCTGGGTCGCCATTGAAATGACCACGCTTATTTCTGCATTCCTCGTGGGATTTTATAATTCCAAGGAGTCGGTTGAGGCAGCTTGGAAATACATCATCATCTGTTCATTCGGTATAATCTTCGCGCTCCTGGGGACTATCCTTTTTTATTACGCGTTTTCCCTTTCCGGGGGCATCAAAAGCCTGAATTGGTCTGATATGGCTGCCGGCGCGGCGCGCATGGATAAGAATATCCTGAAAGTCGCGTTCATCTTTATTCTTGTCGGTTACGGCACGAAGGCGGGCCTTGCGCCCATGCACACTTGGTTGCCGGACGCGCACAGCCAGGCAGTGGCTCCTATAAGCGCGCTTCTTTCCGGGGTGCTGTTGAAGACCGCGATATACGCGATTTT
>JBFZAN010000003.1:0-4915 GCA_041309005.1 Candidatus Omnitrophota bacterium | reverse complement strand
CGCCCCCGCACAAGCTGATGCCGAGGTTAACGGAATCACAGTAAGATAAAGCCGCGGGGTTAAGATGCAGGCGCATAAAAGGATACGCGTCGTGCATCCTTTGTCTTATTGACTCGTCTGCCGGATTGCAGACGACTATGGTTTCAAGAGAAGGATATGTTTGCGCCGCTATCGATTCCAGACAGGAGAATACACGCCCCTGGGCGCCCGCGGTCACTACGACAATACTGACTAATTTGTTTGACTTTTCATCCATTCTTTAATAGAATTATGGGATAATGCTAGCGCCCCTATTGATCCTGATCTTTTTTCGCCCGTTTGTTTCTTCACTTGCGTTCCCATCCCTTAACTTTGCCATCAGCCTGGCTTTTCTTGTATGCCTGCTTATCTTTATCATTGCCAGAGGAATCGACCTGGAAGCCTTACGCCCCCTGCGCTACCCCTTATGGCTTTTTTGTTTTTCTTTTATCGCCGCGTACCTGGTGTCTTCGCATTCACCCGGCGCCGCGGACGCATTGTTAACCTGTGGAAACGGCCTTTTTTTATTTATGGTAACGGCGTCCCTGCGCGGGGATGAGAAAAACAGCGTTATCAGGATACTCGTCTTCGCGAGCGTTATCATCAGCCTGTTGGCCCTCTACCAGTATTTTTTCGGTTTTAGCCGGCTTTTACAATACATGCGACTGCGAAACCTCAGCGATCCTTTCGTGACAGAATATATCGGCCGCAGGCGGGTATTCTTCCCGTTCATGACGCCCACTGCCCTGGGCGGCTATCTCGCCATGAGCATCCCGCTTACGCTGACCTCAAAGCGCCGCTCCTGGTTTACGATACCGCTGTCACTGGCGCTCATATTCACGCAATCATTAGGCGCGCTTTTCAGTCTATTGCCGGCTTTGGCTCTGTACGCGTGTCTGACTGTAAAACTTAAGAAAAAACACTTGCTCCTTTTGTCCGGCTTTCTGGCCCTCGTCGCGCTTGTATACCTGAAGAGGGCCTCTCACCCGGCGCAGCAGGCCAGCCCGTTTTTTTCAATCACCATGAGGCTGCATTATTGGCGCGACACGCTGAAGTTGATCGCGGCCCATCCTTTCAAAGGTAACGGGCTGGGAGAATTCAACCTCATCCAGTCGCGGTACGCGCACAATTCCTACCTGCAGATATTCGCGGAAACGGGTATTGTGGGGGTTCTGGCGTTTATCTTTCTGGCATTCAAAACGCTTTGCATCGGCTATAGAAAAATGAAGATTCAAAGCCTGCATTTCGTCGGCGCGGGGCTTATTGCCGCCAGTTTCGCTTTCCTTACCGGCAATCTCGTTGATTATGGTTTTTTCCTGCCCGAAGTATCGATGCTCTGGTGGGCAATAAGCGGCCTCATCGTCTCCGGGCAGACGAGGTAAAGGGCCCCGCCTTCGATCAGGGCACCTGTTTTTTTTCGTTCCCGTCAACAATCACTCTGTCCATTTTCCGCACGATTACCAAAGTCAGCAAAACTACTAAGATAAGGACTGCTATCCCTGTCGCGTTAGTGGACACGCTTAGCAAGATGCCGGCCGCCGCGAAGAACGCGCACAACGCGAACATCACCGCCAGCGTCTTTGGTTGCGAATATCCGAGCGCCGCAAACCGCAGCGCTAAGTGATCGTTGCTTTTTTTAAATGGGAGCCTCTTCCTGCGTACGCGGGCGAACACAAGGAACGTAGTGTCGAAGACGAGAAATCCCACGATAAGTACCGGGCTCAAAAGCGCTATCTCCCTGCCCGAAGGAGCGTAGCTCAGGGACAAAGCTACCGCAGCAAGCATGAAACCAAGCGTATGGCTGCCCGCGTTACCCATATAGACCTTTGCGGGAGGCTTGTTATAAACGGCGAAACCGCACACGCTGCCTATTAGAGCCAGTGAAAGTATCTGTATCGGGGTATTATGAGAAAGAAAGGACACCAGAAGAAATGCTGCGCTTATGAGTATGGCGACTCCCGCCGCTAAGCCATCCATGATATCTATATGGTTGAAGGCGTTAGTAATGCCTATCAGCCATATGAAAGTGATCAGTATGTTCAGCGCGTTACTGACGTAAACGATATTGGTCCTCACCCCCAGAATAACGAGAAACGCGGCGGCAAAGACCTGATACAGGAGTTTGGTCAAAACGGAAAGCTCAAGCCAGTCATCGATCATCCCGAAGATCAACACCAAAAGCGAAGTTATCATGATGCTGTTTATCTCGGGAGGAAGATTTTCATGCATATAGGCGTAATACAGGCTCGCCAGGCTGACCGAAAGCCAGATCGCTATCCCTCCTATCAGGGGGATCTTTTTCTGCACAAGGATGTCGTGTTGACGGGCCAGCCTTCCCAGCGCGAAGACGAAGAAAACCGTCGCCAGGAAACTTATCAAGGTTACAAGCAGGTAATTAACCGGCATAGGCCACCTTTTTTGCAATGCACATCTTAAGGTAAAGCTCGTCTGAGTCTTGCACCATCTTCTCTCTCGTATAGTCCCTGCCGAGAGACTCCCTGGCTGCCTGACCGACCCTCTTGCCTAGCGCAGGGTCTTTCAACAAGACAATTAATTTTTCACGCAACTCACCGACGTCTCCGCGAGAGGCCAGAAAGCCTGTCTTTCCCTCTATCAGGACTTCCGCGATGCCTCCTGTATCTGTCGCGATGACAGGCTTGGCAGCAGCCATAGCTTCTAAAACGGTAACCGGCAGCCCCTCCCACAATGAGGTAAGCACGAATACATCGAAAACAGAAAGAAGCCTGGAAATATCCCTGCGCCAGCCGGTGAGAATAACTTTGCCTTCCAGATGGTTCCTCCCGATCGAATGTTCGATTTCTTTCCTTAGCGCGCCGTCACCGACAAGGATGAATTTTATCCCGGGAAATTCCTTCTCGGTCGATGCCGCAAGCCTTATAAAATCAAGCGGGGATTTTTGAGGCTTTAAACAGGCGATGGTTCCTACCGCCACCTCATCATGAGCGAGGCCGAATTCGCTTTTTGCTAAGGTATCTTTTACGTAAAATTCTGAATAGTCGATGCCGCAGCGGATGACCCTGTAGCGGCGCGTATCCCCGATGGCGTTACGCAAACCCTTGCCCTTGTCAGAATCATTCACCGTGACCAATACGTCGGTAAGCCGGGCGGCGAGGCGTTCAAGCAGGATAAAGAAAAAACGTTTCAGACGCGGCTGATACTCATGAAAAGGCCAGCCGTGGACAGTATGGATAATAACGCGTACCCCTGCGCATCGCGCTGCCAGGCGCCCCACGATCCCCGCCTTCGAACTATGGGTATGAACGATCGCGATACGGTTATTCTTGATGTAATGGTATAGTTCAAACAGCGAAAGGAGATCCTCAAGCGGGTTTATGGACCGCTCAAGAAACCTGGATCTCTTTAGCGCCAAGCCGGGGATCCCGGCAGCGTCCTCAAGCAACAAGCCTTCTCGGGCAGTGAATAAAAAAATGTTGTATCTTTCTTTATCTAAATGGGTTATCAGGCTCAAGAGCTGCTTTTGCGCCCCTCCCAGCTCCAGCTTGGTTATAACATAAAGAAGGTTGATCTTAGCCATAATGTAAACATCATTATAACTTCAATTTTTAAGAAATTCAAGCTTTATAAAGGCCCGCGCGCGCCGGGATAGAAAAAGGGCAGGCCTTCTTTTTCAAGAAAACCTGCCCGCGGGAAATGGAAGTTGAGTTACTTGATCAGGGAATGCGCGATAACAAACGACGCGAACACGATAGAGACCATGGACATAAGCTTTATCAGAATGTTCAAGCTTGGCCCGGACGTGTCTTTAAAGGGGTCGCCTACTGTATCGCCCACTACTGCCGCCTTATGAGCGGCTGAGCCCTTACCCCCGAGATTACCTTCTTCGATGTATTTCTTGGAGTTATCCCAGGCGCCGCCTGCGTTGGCCATCATTACCGCCAGCACGAAGCCGCATACGGTCGCGCCGGTAAGAAGCCCCACTACCGCCTCAACCCCCATCGTAAGTCCTACCGCGATGGGCGCGATTATGGCCATCAGTGAAGGGGCGATCATTTCTTTTTGCGCGGCAGCGGTCGCGATGGTGACGCAGCGCGCGTAATCAGGCCTTGCCTTGCCCTGCATGAGCCCGGCGATCTCCTTGAACTGCCTGCGCACCTCGACTACGATCTTGCCCGCCGCCCTTCCAACGGCGCGCATGGTCATCGAGCAGAATAAAAACGGGAGCATGCCGCCGATGAACAAACCCACCAGGACCAGAGGATTAATCAAACTCAGGTCCATCGTCTTGTTATGCAGGAATACCTGGTCCCTGTATGCGGCGATCAGCGCCAGGGCGGTCAGTGCCGCCGAACCGATTGCGAAACCCTTGCCAGTGGCCGCGGTGGTATTTCCCAAAGCATCCAAGGCGTCGGTCCTCTTTCTGACCTGCGGGTCCAGATGCGACATCTCGGCATTTCCTCCCGCGTTGTCTGCAACCGGGCCGTATGCGTCAGTGGCCAGGGTGATGCCCAGCGTGGAAAGCATGCCGACCGCCGAGATCCCCACGCCGTAAAGTCCGGCATTAAAGTTAGACGCGCCCCCCGAAAGGAAGAAACTCGCCAGGATGGCAAGGCCTACTACGATGACCGGGATCGCGGTAGACATCATGCCCACCGCCATGCCCGCGATGATCACGGTCGCCGGCCCTGTCAAAGACTGGGACGCGATAAAACGCGAAGGTTTGAAACTGCTTGACGTATAATATTCGGTAGACAGCCCGATCAATACTCCCGCGACGAGCCCGGAAAGCACCGACCAGTACACCCCCATGTGCTGGCTGCCCAGCGTAGCCTTTACTAGAAAGTAGGAGATAACCGCTACAAGCAGCGAGCTGGTGAATACCCCCTTACGTAGCGCCGCCAACAGGACGCTTTGGGAA
>JBFZAN010000002.1:0-3942 GCA_041309005.1 Candidatus Omnitrophota bacterium | reverse complement strand
CGCACCCAGGGCACCTCGCTCTCCTTGGTCAGGAGGTTCTTGTAGTAGGGCTGGTGCATGTGGAAGATAAAGGCGAGATAAAGCATATTATGATAATGCACACCCGGCCTTAGTTGAGAGGCCGGTGTACCGCTTTCTTTCACGCCCCGCCTGTGTTGAGAGGCGGGCGTGTTGCTTTCTGCAACAAAAAACCCTCGGGGGATCGCTCCCCCGAGGGCAGTGTAACGCTACATCCGCCTACTTAGAATGTGACCTTCATTGATCCGATCACTTCGCTGGCGTTTGATTTGTTTGATATTCCAGTGCCGGTAGTAGGATTATTTCTTGAAACTGCAGATCCTGGGATGAATAAACCGCCTAACAGGTTGAACTGGACATCTTCGGTGTAATTATACGTCGCGGTGACGTCTATTTCCTGTCCGACGAATCTCTTGTCGGTCATCGTCAGGGTATCGCCTGTCTGGGTGGTAACTATGTTGTTGGGCATGTGATATTTCTTATCCCACCAGAACGCGTAATATTCACCCTTTAACACCAAGTCATCAGCGGGCTTCATGGTAACCATGCCGCCTAAGATGCGGGCATTGGACTGCTGTAATAACTGGTTGGCGATATCGCCGAATGACTGATTCTCAAACATCGGATCCCAACCGGTCATCCTTTTCTCCGTAAGAGAAGTGGTGCCAGGATCTTTTTTACCGCTGAACAATGCCGCTAACACGGTGACCGAAGGCGTATATTTTGCGTTCTTGAAGCCGGCGGTTACCGCGCCTTCAAGCGCGTAGGCGCTGCGGTCGTTTGCTCTACCGCTGTCACCGTTGTATTTTCCGAGCTGATACGCTCCTTCTAACGAAGAGGTAAGGTCCATGTTGTCTTTCTGGGTGGTATTGCCTAAACGGGCGCCGATGGTGTTGACGATATCGGCCTTATTCGTTGATGTAAACTGCTTTTTGTTCTTTTTCTTGGTGAACCAATAACCTTCCAAGTTGGTAGTGTCGCTCAACTTGTAGGCTGCATTGACTCCGTAGAGGTCGGTGTCATCGCTGTTCTTCAAGGCATTTTCGTTGATCTTGGCAACGACCAGATCCACGATCAAAGGATCGTAGTTCAGTACCGCGCGGATGGAATCAAACGATTTTCTTGCGGTCAAAGAAGCATTTCCGCCCGCAACGCTGAAACCGCCTGCGGCGACTACGCCGTTGGTATCAGGATCGCCGACTACCATCTGGCTGCCGTAATGCAATTCCTGGCGCCCGACCATCAAGGTCAGAGGCGAATACAGGAATTCTTTCAGGGTTACATACGCTAAATCAACGTCAACGTTTGTGTTGTTGGCGCCGGATTCTTCTACTGAACCCCAGTATCTTTCGTTCAATAACCTTACGGTTGCCATGACGTTATCGGTGAGGTCGGCATCAACCCTCACGCGGGAAACGGTGGCAAACGCGTTCTTGGTCTTCAAACCTGCTTTGTGCTGGAAGCCGAACTGGCTCTGGTTGATCGCGTAAGCAGTGATATCGCCGCTTACCTTTACGTTCTGGACCTCTGCGTATGCAGCGAGGCTGACGCCTAGCACAAACACGAGGGCTAGAAGCACTATTAAACGTTTACTCATTGGTTTAACCTCCTTTAAGAAAGCATGAAATATATTTAACTAGGCTTTTTTAATGAACTTCCTAGAGAATTTCTATATAGTATATCATTGGATTTTTTCATGACTTCAGGCGTATTTAAAGCTTCACCTCCCTCTGTGCCTTAGATTAAAGCCATCTCCAATGGTATAACCAATGTGTTACTCTTTTAACATATAACGTAAAATTTGTCAAGTATTTTTTTCGATCCTGGCAGTCTATTTACCACTAACCTATTGTATAACAGAAGGTTACGAACTATACCGATCAACCTTCCCGCTGCGGTATAAATCAAAACATGCCCCTGGCAGGAATCGAACCTGCCACCCACAGTTTAGGAAACTGCTGCTCTATCCTTATGAGCTACAGGGGCATCATTCTACTGGTATCCCCCGTGTCCCCCATGCTAGATTTGCGAGGCGAAGCCGAGCAAATCTATGGGGGACAGGGGCACAACTAATACTTTATCAACGAATACACCGGAAACCCTTTAAGCTTCTCTTTACCTTTTAACGCGGTAAGCTCAATAAGGAAGGATATCCCGACAATCTTGCCCTGAAGCTGTTTTACCAGCTCCGTAACAGCCTTGACCGTGCCGCCGGTGGCAAGCAGGTCATCGACGATCAGCACCTTTTCTCCCGGCATAATCGCATCCTGGTGCATTTGCAGCGTATCAGTGCCGTATTCCAGCTCATAAGACGCGGAATTCGTCTTCCAGGGGAGCTTGCCTTTCTTACGCACCGGCACAAAGCCTACCTTAAGCTTATGGGCTATCGCGCCTCCCAGGATAAATCCCCTGGACTCCACCGCCACCACCACGTCTATTTTCTTACCCTTGAACTTAGCCGTGAGGCTGTCTATGGCTTCCTTAAACGCCTTCTTTTCCTTAAGCAAAGTAGTAATATCCCTGAACAGGATCCCCTGCTTGGGAAAATCAGGTATATCCCTGATATGCTCTTTAAGCGCCATATTTGAACTCCTTTTCCTGCTGCTGCATGAAGCTGCGCAGCTTCTTCAAGGCTTCTTCTTCGATCTGGCGCACCCTCTCCCGCGAAAGCCCCATCTTCTTGGCGACCTCCGCGAGGGTCTGTGGCCTGCCATCCTCCAAGCCGAAGCGGCGGTCCAGGATGACCCTTTCCCTCTCATTCATCCTCTCCAGCAGGTTATCCATCCTCTCCTTGTTCAAAAACCGCTCCACTTCCGCGTTGGGGGGCGCTGTATTCTCGTCCTCAACCAGGTCTATGACCTGGCCTTCGTCCTCGTCGCCGACAGGGGCTTCCAGCGATGACGTCTTGGTGGTCAGCCAGAAATTGATCTCCTCTATCTTGCCTTTCGCCAGCCTCATCTTCCTGGCAACCTCTTCATCGTTGGGGACGCGGTGCAGCTTCTGCGTCAGGAGCTCCCTGGTCTTCTTCCACTTGGCGATAAGCTCGTTCATGTACACGGGAAGCCGGATCATCTTCCCCTGCTGGCCGATAGCCCGGATGATCCCCTGGCGTATCCACCACGCGGCGTAGGTTGAGAAGCGGTAGCCTTTGCGGTGGTTGAATTTGTCGACCGCCTTCATCAGGCCGAGGTTACCCTCTTCTATAAGGTCCAGAAGCGGGGTGCCCAGATGGATGTACTTTTTGGCGATGTTGATGACGAGCCGCAGGTTCGCGCGGATCATGTGCTTGCGCGCCTCTTCATTGCCTTTTTTCACCATCTTGCTCAAGGATATCTCCTGCTCGGCCGTCAGCAAGGGGATAGTCCGAACTTCTTTCAGGTATACCTTTAAAGATTCCATAGAGCGACTTCTCCTATTTCTTTTGCGTATCCTTGATCACCACCTGCGCCGCCGCTAATTTCGCGATCGGTACCCGAAATGGCGAACAACTCACGTAATCCATCCCCACCCGGTGGCAGAACTCCACGGAACGCGGCTCTCCGCCGTGCTCCCCGCAGATGCCGACCTCCAGCTTCTTATTGGTCTTGCGGCCGCGCTGAATACCTATCTTTATCAGCTCCCCTATCCCTTCCTGATCAATGCTCTGGAACGGGTCTTCGGGCAATATTCCTTTTTTCAGGTATTCCGGCAGGAAACCGCCGATATCGTCGCGGGAAAAGCCGAATCCCATCTGCGTCATATCGTTGGTGCCGTAAGAGAAGAACTGCGCGACCGTCGCGAGCTTATCCGCCACGAACGAAGCCCTGGGGATCTCGATCATCGTGCCGAACATGTGTTTTATGTTCTTGAGGCCGAATTTCGCCAGGACTTCACCATACACCCGCTTGGCGATGGCGAACTGGTCGTGTAATTCTTTTACGTCGC
>JBFZAN010000001.1:0-27577 GCA_041309005.1 Candidatus Omnitrophota bacterium | reverse complement strand
GGCCTTTTTAATATCGGGGGAGGCCCGGGCAATACCGTATCTTTGCTTGAATTCCTGGATGAACTCAAGGCGTTGACGGGCAGGGCGCCGAAGGTCTCATTTAGCGATTGGCGGCCCTCAGACCAGAAGGTCTACGTCACGGATATCGGCAAGGCCCGCTCAATATTAAAGTGGCGGCCCGCTACCCCGGTCAAGGAAGGGATCAGGAAGTTATTCCTCTGGGTCAGCGAGAACCAGAAATATTTCAGGTAGGTTAGAATGAAGGCGGTATTCTTAGACAGAGACGGCGTGATCAATCAATACCCCGGCCACAGAAAATATGTGACCTCCTTGAGGAAGTTCCGGTTCATCCCGGGCGCCACGCGCGCGCTAAAGAAGCTCGGAGATTCCGGTTACGCGATCTTTATTATTTCTAACCAGGCGGGCGTCTCCAAAGGGGCGTACGCCCAAAGCACGCTCGACAGGATAACCTCGCGCATGCTCAATGAACTTAAGAAGCACAAGGTCGACATCGCCGGCGTATATTACTGCACCCACCTGCCTGACGCCCGCTGCCCGTGCCGAAAGCCCGGGACCGGACTGGTCAAAAAGGCGCTCAAAGAACACAAGATATCTTCGCGCATCCTCAGAAGTTCCTTTTTCGTGGGCGACAGCATCATGGATGTGCAGACCGCCGCCAATGCCGGCATGAAGTCCATCCTGGTCTTTTCCGGAAGGGAAAAGGCGCGTAACAGGCGGCTTTGGCCCCTTGCGCCTGATTTCACGGCAAAGGACCTTTCAGGAGCCACGCGGATCATAATAAACAGCGCTCTAAAATAATATGAAGATATGTATCGCCTATGCTTCCGCGGGAAGGGGCCACAGGGCAGCTGCCGAAGCGCTGTACGCCCACCTTAAAACAAACTACCCCCAGTACGAAACAGAGCTTATCGACGCGCTTTCGTACACAAACGTTCTTTTTAAATTTATTTACGCAAACGGTTATTATTTCATAGGAAGCCATCTCTGGTTCGTCTGGTCGTTCTTTTATTTCATATCATTCAATAAGTGTGTCCGCCTGGTCTTTAACGCCTGGTCCCGTTTTAACAGCAGGAAAATGATCGCGTACCTGAAGACGAAACGGCCCGACGTTGTTTTATCCACGCATTTTCTTCCCAGCGATATCGCCGCCAGCCTTAAGAGGCAGTCGAAACTTCATACGCGCCTGGTCACCGTCATCACCGATTTCGGGGTGCATCCCATGTGGCTTTCGCCGCAGACAGATGACTACATCGTGGCCGGCGAGCATACGGCTTTCAGGCTTTTAGCGTACGGTATCCCCAAGGGTAAGATCAAGGCGCTGGGCATACCCGTCCGGGACGATTTCCTGGACACGTCCCCGGCCCGGGAGCCCGGATTACGCGCATTACTGGTGATGGGCTCTTTTGGCCTCAGGTTTGTGGAGAAGATCGCGGAGTTGCTTTTTTCAGATATCGGCCTTACGGTGGTCTGCGGAAAAAACAAAAGGCTCTACGAGCGCCTGGCCCGGAAACAGTATCCAGGGGTCGCGCTGTTTGGTTTCACCGACAGGATGCCACAGATCATGTCGTCGGTTGATTTTGTCATTACCAAGCCCGGCGGCCTGACCATCGCTGAAGCGCTCGCAAGCGACCTGCCGATGGTATTCACCAGCGGCATACCCGGCCAGGAAACCGAGAACGCCGGGATACTTGAGGCTGCGGGCTGCGCGATAGTATCCGGCGGCATAGAAGAGATCAGGCGTATTTGCCTCGCATTTAAAAGCGACCGCGGGAAGCTGGCTGTATTGCGCGACAATATCCAAAAGGTCAAAAAGCCGCACGCGACAAAGGAGATCTGCGAGTATGTTTGCAAAGGTTTTACTGGGGCTGCCGGTTGAAGGGCCCTTTGATTATAGCGTGGCCGCAGCGCTTCAGGATAAGATCGCCGTCGGCGCGAGGGTCGAGGTAAGCTTCGGCCCGAGAAGGATTGCCGGCTATGTTATCGGGCTGGCCAAAAAGACGAGGATCAAAAATATTAAACCCGTCTTATCCGTCCTGGACGATCATCCCGCGCTGGACGGGAATACGCTTCTCCTTACGAAAGAGGTATCCGAATATTACTGCTGCTCGTGGGGGCAGGTAATCGAAACCAGCCTTCCCGCCGCACTAAGAAAACGAACCGTTTTTCTGAAGCTCGATGGAGGCCCCCCGCAAGCCTCGCTGCCGGAACAGCCTGCCCCAAGGAGCCTCACGGATTACGTTACCCTCATCCATGATCTTGACGGCAAGGCGCGCTGGGAAAACTACGCGCGAGAGATAAAAAAGACCATCACGGAGAAAAAGTCGGTAATTCTGCTGCTTCCCGACGTGGATTCGGTCATCGCGGCTAAGGCCACGGTCGCATCCGGCTTTGACTGCCCG
This sequence comes from Candidatus Omnitrophota bacterium, assembly GCA_041309005.1. Taxonomy (GTDB): domain Bacteria; phylum Omnitrophota; class Gorgyraeia; order Gygaellales; family Profunditerraquicolaceae; genus PPR-0468. The sequence goes on along the minus strand of JBFZAN010000001.1, from coordinate 25,157 downwards.
GTGAGCCTGGTCTACCGGAAGCAGCCAAAAGAGCTCGATAACTGGCTTCAGATAAAAAGGGCGGCGTACGGCGTAGTCATAGGGACGCGTTCCGCTGTTTTTGCCCCGGTAAAGGAGCTTGGGCTGATCATTGTCGACGAAGAGCAGGAGGAGGCCTATAAACAGGACCAGGTGCCGCATTATCATGCCAGGGAAGCAGCGTTCATGCGCGCGCGAATCGAAAACGCGACTTTGCTTCTGGGCAGTGGCGCGCCTTCACTGGAGACTTTCCTGCCGGCGAAAGAGGGCAGGATAAAGTACCTTTGCCTGGGCCGCAAAAAACCCTATCCCGAGATCAAAATAATTGAAGAATTACCGCCCGCGTACGATAAAAAGAAAAGGGGCGATATCCTGTCGAAATATTTTCAGGATGCGGTGGCAGCCGCGCTTCACGCTAAATCCAGGATACTTTTTTTCCTGAACAGGAGCGGTTTCGCCACGGCGGCCCTGTGCCGCAGGTGCGGGACGGAATTTAAGTGCCCCCGCTGCAATACGAATTTAGTGTATCATTTCAAGGAGGATACGCTGGACTGCCATTACTGCAGTTTTAAGATGAAGCCTCCTGAGATCTGCCCCAATTGTAATTCCGACTATATCCGCTACGTGGGGGCCGGGACCGAGAAGATGGAGAGCGAATTATCCCGCCTCTTCCCGCAGGCCAAAATCGGGCTGATGGAGAAAAAGAGCGCCCTGGTCCAGGGCGACGCGGATATCTTCGTTTCCTCCCGGGCAATACTCAAAAAGGGAGGGTTTACTTTTGACCTGATAGGCGTGCTCTCCATCGATAACGCGCTTAACCGGCCGGACCTGCGTTCCAGCGAAAAGACCTTTTCGCTGCTTGCCGCTTTGAGTAAGTTCACGGAAAGCAGGATGGTGATCCAGTCAAGATTCACGGCGCACCATTGTTTTAAGGCGCTTGCCGCCGGCGACCACGGCCTTTTCTACGGCGTTGAGCTCGCGCAAAGAAAACAGCTCGGTTTTCCCCCGTACGCGCACCTGTGCCTGCTGAAATTACGGGGGAAGCGCGAATTAAAGGTAAAAGATCAGGCGTTCGGGTTATTTGAGAAATTGAAGTCCTTCAAGGGCTCCAGGGGTATCAAGGTGCTTTCGGTCAACGCGTGCGAACCGCCTAAGCTGCGCGGTAATTTCTACTGGCAGATACTGCTTTCCTCGCGCCGCCCGCAAAGCATCTGCGCGTTCCTGAAAAAGAACTTAAAAGATTTTAAACACTCGGGTATAATAGTCACGGCGGACATGGATCCGCTCTAACGGTACAACGCCATGAAGATCGTATTTTTCGGAAGTTCGCATTTCGCGGTCCCTTCACTTGAGGCCCTGGCGCAGGACGGCAGGAGCATTTCCTGCGTGGTGACGCAGCCCGACAGGAAGAGGGGCAGGGGGCTTCATGTGTCCCCCACGCTGGTTAAAGAAACGGCAAAGGCCTTAGGCATAAGGGTTTTTCAGCCGGCGGTCATTAATACCGCCGCAGCCTTGCATTTCCTGAAAGACCTTAAGGCCGACCTGTTCGTGATCGTCGCCTACGGCCAGATACTCTCGCAAGAGATCATCGATGTGCCGCGGCTCATGGCGATAAATGCCCATGCGTCGCTTTTGCCCCGCTACCGCGGCGCGGCGCCCATAAACCAGGCGATCATAGACGGTGAAAAGGTTACCGGCGTCACCGTTATGAAGGTGATACGGAAAATGGATTCCGGGCCCGTCATCCTCAGGCAGGAGGCCGCCGTCAAAGAAGAAGATACGGCGCTCACTCTGGAATCCCGGCTCTCTCATATCGCCGCTGGGGCGCTGATAGAATCCCTCAGTTCGATCGCGGATAAAACGTATACATTGTTACCCCAGGACGAAACGGCGGCGACCTACGCGCCGAAATTAAAAAAAGGCGACGGCCTGATCGATTGGGCTGCGCCCGCTCCCGGAGTATATAACCTGATCCGGGGCTGCCTGGGTTGGCCCGGGGCGTTCACTTTTTATAAGGGAAAGATGCTGAAGATCTATAAAGTCAGAGCGGAAGCCGCCGCCGTGGAAACAGGGCCGCACCGGCCTGGGGAGCTCGTGCGCCTTTCCAGGGATGGCGTAACGGTTGCCTGCGGAAAGGGCGGTATCGTGATCCAGGAGCTTCAGATGGAAGGAAGGCGCGTCATGACGGCCGAAGAATTTCTCGCCGGCCACAAAATCCATGCCGGAGAAACATTCGGTAAAAAATAGTTGCATCAAAAAGAAGTTATGATATAATTGTGTAATTGTTTTTATATCGGCGAATAGCTTTATCATACAGAGGGAAATAATGCCGGAATTAAGAAAAGATCCTGTTATAGGAAGATGGGTTATCATCGCGACCGAACGCGCAAGAAGGCCTGACCAGTTCGCGGGCTCCGGCGCAGAACAGGGCCCTCCTGAAAAACCCTGCCCCTTCTGCGAAGGGAAGGAGTCCCAGACCCCTCCGGAGATCTACGCGATCCGCCAGAAAAATACCGCGCCTAATTCGCCCGGTTGGGACGTCCGGGTAGTCCCCAGCGTCACCCCGTTCTTGCGCATAGAAGGCGACCTGGACCGTACCGGTAAGGGGCTTTACGACGTGATGAACGGCGTGGGCGCCCATGAGATCATCATAGAGACGAACCAGCATATCGCCAATATGGCGGATTTAAGCGAAGAGCAGATATCCAAGGTCATTACCTGCTATATAGACAGGATAGGAGACCTCGAGAAAGACAAGCGTTTCAAATACGCGCTGGTGTTCAAGAATTACAGCTGGATAGCGGGGGGAGGGAAAGTAAAGCACACCCGTTCCCAGTTGATCGCTACCCCCGTCAACCCGAAACGGGTCAAAGAAGAGCTGGTCGGGGCGAGGGATTATTACGACCGCCACGAGCGCTGCATATTCTGCGACCTCATAAAGCAGGAGACGGAATCAAAGGACAGGCTTATCATGGACGTAGACGGCTTTATCGCGGTGACGCCGTTCGCTTCAAGGTTCCCTTTCGAAGTCTGGATATTGCCCAAAAAACATTCCTGCGATTTCCTGAGCCTCGATATGCAGGGGCGCACGGGGCTGGCGCGCATCATGAAACAGGTGCTGGCGAGGATCAAGAAAGGGCTTAATGACCCTCCTTATAATTATATCCTGCACACCGCTCCTTTCAGGAGGCAAAAAGGGGGGTATTGGCGCAGTATCGACAACGATTACCACTGGCATATCGAGATCATGCCGCGTTTGACCCGCGTGGCGGGATTCGAATGGGGCACTGGTTTTTACATCTGCCCCATACCGCCGGAACATTCGGCGAAATTCTTACGGGAAGTCGTCCTATAACACGAGGAAAAAATGTCCGAATTAAGAAGAGACTCCATAACCGGAAGATGGGTAATAGTAGATACCGACACTCCTTCAAAACCCGGCGATTACGAGCACGAATCGCATCCCTGGAGAGGCGGGAGCTGCCCATTCTGCTACGGCAACGAGTCCCAGACGCCTCCGGAGATAATCGCGATCCGGGACCAAGGCACCGCGCCCAATACGCCCGGGTGGAAGATCAGGGTCGTTTCGAATAAATTCCCGGCGCTGCAGATAGAGGGAGGCCTCGACCGTAAGGGTATAGGGATCTATGACATGTCCAACGGCATCGGCGCCCATGAGGTGGTCATCGATACGCCGTATCATACCAAGGACCTCTCTGACCTTGAAAACCAGGAAATTGAGAATATCATTTCCATGTGCTCACAGCGCACGCTTGACCTGTTCAAGGACAAGCGTTTCAAATACATAATGATCTTCAAGAACTACGGCCCGGCCGCGGGAGCTTCCCTGGAGCATCCTCATACCCAGATCATAGCGCTGCCTATGATACCCAAGAACGTCAAGGAGGAGCTCATCGGCGCGCATAAGTATTTCGAATACAGGGACAGGTGCATCTATTGCGACATCATGCGCCAGGAGGCCCAGGAGAAGGAAAGGGTCATAGTCGAGAATAAGCACTTTATGGCGTTTTGCCCGTTCGTATCGCGTTTTCCTTTCGAGACCTGGATCGTCCCCAAGAAACATAACAGCTTCTTCTGCCTTATATCCCCTGAAGAAGTGCCTTCGCTGGCGACGATCATAAAAGACATAATCTCCAAGATCAAGCTGACTTTCGCCGACCCCGCGTACAATTTCATCATACACTCGTCGCCGCTGAACGGCGACAGCAATATAGACAGTTACCACTGGCATATCGAGATCATGCCGAAGCTCACGCGCGTTGCAGGGTTTGAATGGGGCACCGGGTTCTATCTGGTGCCGACCCCACCTGAGATGGCCGCGAAATTCCTGAGAGAAGCAAAGCCGCAGGCAGTAACGCAGGAAGAAGTAAAAACAGCTTAACCAACCGCATACCTATAACGAGGAGGATACGCATGGCAGTAAAAGTCGGTATTAACGGTTTCGGAAGGATAGGAAGGCTTGTATACCGGGCGGCTTTTAAGAAGCAGTCCAAAGACATCGACATCGTCGCTGTCAACGACCTGCCCGTCGGCACAAAGACTTTGGCGCATCTTCTTAAATACGACTCTAACTTCGGCCCGCTCGACGCCAAGATCGAGGCAAAGGAAGATTCGCTCGTCATAAACGGAAAGACCGTAAAAGTACTGAGCGCGAAATCCCCGGCCGAGATCCCCTGGAAAGACTTTGGCGTAGAAATTGTCATAGAATCTTCGGGCGTGTTCACCGATAAAGAGAAATGCATCGGCCATATCTCAAACGGCGGCGCGAAAAAGGTCATAATTTCAGCCCCCGCTAAGGGCGAGGATATCACGGTGGTCCTGGGCGTGAACGAAAAGAATTACGACCCGAAAAAGCACGCGATCATCTCAAACGCGTCCTGCACCACGAATTGCCTCGCGCCCATGGCAAAGACCCTGATGGATACTTTCGGCATTACAAGCGGCCTGATGACCACCATACACTCCTATACCAACGACCAGAGGATTTTGGACCTTCCTCATAAGGACCTTCGCCGCGCCCGCGCAGCAGCGCTTTCCCTGATTCCCACTTCTACCGGCGCAGCAAAGGCAATCGGGTCGGTGATACCAGAATTAAAAGGGAAACTGGACGGCCTGTCGATCCGCGTGCCTACCCCGGATGTCTCGCTTACCGATTTGACCTGCGTCGTGGAAAAAGAGGCGAGCGTTGAATCCGTAAACGAGGTGTTTAAAAAGGCATCGGAGACAAACCTCAAAGGTATTCTCCAGTATCTTACCGAGCCTCTGGTTTCCAAGGATTTTTACGGCTCGAATTATTCCTGCATCTTCGATGCTGAATTGACCAAGGTCATTGAAGGAAAACTCGTTAAGGTGATGGGCTGGTACGATAACGAATGGGCGTATTCCTTGAGAGTGGTCGACCTGTGCGACTATATCATAAAAAAAGGCTTATAAGTAAAGAACTGACGTAGCAGTCAGCAATGGCTTGAAAGGGCGGAAGTATTCCGCCCTTTTCCTTTTTATCCTCCGGGGCTGTTTTAAATGGGCAATTTTTTCCTTTTCACCATACTCATCTGCGGCGCAAGCGGGATCATCGCGCAGACGGCGATCTTACGCGAACTGCTGGTGAGTTTTTACGGGAATGAGCTGACCGTCGGGGTGATCCTGTCTAACTGGGTGATCCTTGAGGCGCTCGGCGTGTACGCGGGCGGCATACTATCCAGAAAAAAGAAAAATGCATGGGTTTTATTCATCGCGCTGGGCGTGGCATTCTCGCTGGCGCTGCCGCTATCGGTATATCTGTGCAGGGTATTTAAAACGGCATTGGGTATTCCTTTTGGACAGGGGGTAGGTTTACCCGCGGTTTTTTTTATTTCGCTGCTTGCGAATTCCGCAGTGGGCGTTTCGCACGGGGCGATGTTCAGCGTCGGCTGCGCCTTATATGCCAGGCTTACGCGTGAAACCGCCTCCGGAATAGGCAAGGTGTATGGCTGGGAGACGTTTGGCGCCGTTCTCGGCGGCGTTATCCTTACCTATTGCTTCATACCTTACCTGAACACCTTCCAGATAACGTTTGTCGTAGCAGCGGTCAACTTGCCTATTCTTCTTTTCTGGCAGAGATTTGTCGGTCCGCGCGCCTTACGGTACGCGCTGGTGTGCGTTATTTGCGTCTCTTTGGGCGCGTGCGCGGCCATCAGGCCTTCGTTCCTGCAGAGGGCGTCCATCAATACCCAGTGGAACGCGCAAGAAGTGCTTGCCTATACGAATTCCCTCTACGGCAATATCGTGGTGACCAGGCAGGGCGGCCAACGCACCTTTTTTTATAACGGGATCCCCGTGATCACCACGCCGTATCCCGATATCGCCTACGTTGAAGAATTCGGCAACCTGCCCTTATTGTTCCATGAGAGCCCTAAAGATGTCCTGGTGATAAGCGGGGGCGCGGGAGGGCTGATCAACGAAATACTCAAATACCGGGTTCACAAAGTCGATTATGCGGAATTAGACCCTTCGCTCATCCGCGTGATCAAAGAATACTCCTCTGCCCTTATCGACAAAGAGCTCGGCGATGAACGGGTCAGGACGAGGGCGGTCGACGCACGAACCCTTGTTTCGCGCAGCCGTAACGACTATGACGTCATTGTAACGGGGATCGTAAAGCCTACCGACCTGGCCACCAACAGATATTTTACGGAAGAATTCTTCTCGCTCGCAAAGCGCTCCTTGCGCTCCGGCGGCATCCTGGCCTTTTGCCTGCCCGGCTCTCTTACGTACTTAAGCAGCGATATGGCCGATTTAAATTTCAGCGTGCTCAACGCCTTAAAGAAAATCTTCCGGCACGTGCGCGTCATTCCCGGAGATTTTAATCTTTTTTTAGCTTCTGAAAGCGCCCGGATACAGGATGCATCGCCTCAGGTGATTTCCGAAAGGATACTCAGGAGGAGTATTTCCACAAAACTTCTTGTTCCCGGGTACGTTGAATACCGGTTGGATAAAGGCCGCCTCGCGTGGTTTAACCGCTATGGCTTAAAGGCTACGACAATGTCCAATAAGGATCTTTGGCCTTTCGCGCTTTTTCAGACCGAAGTCGTCTGGAACAGGGAATTCTCACCCCGATTCGGCAGTTTATTCGCGTCCTTAAAAAAGTTTAATTTTAAAGGTTTCCTGATTATCCTGTGGCTGATCATGACGGTTTTATTTTTCGCGCTCAAGCGCAAGAAGAGGGGCGCGCTGGGGCTTAGCCTTACGTTCGGGATCGCCTCAACAGGGTTCTTCGGTATGCTGATGAACCTCGTGCTTATTTTCAGTTACCAGGTTTCTTTCGGGTATATATATCAGAAGATCGGCATACTGACAAGCGTATTCTTGATGGGGGCCGCCTCAGGCAGTATATATATTTCGCGCCGGATGAAAGCCGCAGCTTTTAACATCGGCTTTTTTGCTTTCCTGGAATCGCTTATAGGGACGTTTGCCGTTTTGGCTGCCCTGCTGGTAACCAGATGGCCGGGGCAGGGCAATTTTTTTTCTTTAATCTATTTCGGCTTGTTTTTCATCACCGGGTTGCTTATGGGCCTTGAATTCCCCCTTGCAGGTAAGCTGTATCTGGGGGACAGAAAAGATGTTGGGGAAACCGCCGGCTTGCTTTATTGCGCTGACCTGGCAGGGGGGTGGGCGGCCGGCCTTTTCGCAGGGACGCTGTGTATCCCCCTTATCGGCGCGTTCAATACGTGCATGATCGTGGTTTTTTTGAAGCTGACCGGACTTTTTCTTATTTTTCTTTATAAAACCTTTGACAAGAAGGGCGATTTAATATAATATTTATTATTCAGCATAAGGAGGATGCTCATGGCTAAAATGACGGTAAAAGACATAGATCTAAGCGGAAAGAAAGTCCTGATGCGCGCGGATTTCAATGTGCCCCTTGATGAGAACCTGCGTATTACCGATGATACCCGCATACGGGAGACGCTGCCTACGATAAAATATATCCTGCAGAAAAATGCCTCAAGGCTCGTGCTGATGAGCCACCTGGGCAGGCCCGAAGGAAAGAGGGCAGCTAAATACAGCCTTAAGCCCGTAGCAGCAATGCTGCAGGTTTTGCTTAAAGAGCCGGTAAGGTTCCTGGGCGATTGTGTGGGCGCGCTCGTCAAGAAAGAAGTTGAAGAAGCCAAAGAAAGGGTGGTGCTCCTGGAAAACCTGAGGTTCCATCCGCAGGAAGAAGCAAACGACGCTGATTTCGCAAAACAGCTGGCGACGCTGGGGGAAGTATTCGTAAACGACGCGTTCGGCACCGCGCACCGCGCCCACGCCTCGACGGAAGGAGTTACTCATTACCTTAAATCCGTGGCGGGGTTCCTTTTGGAGAAGGAGATCGCTTATTTAGGAAGCGCCCTGCAGGAGCCCAAGAGGCCTTTTGTGGTCATCCTGGGAGGCGCTAAGGTTTCCGATAAGATAACCGTGATAGAAAACCTGCTGCCTAAGTGCGACACCATCATCATCGGCGGCGGCATGGCGTATACCTTTTTAAAGTCGTACGGGAAAATGATCGGTAATTCCAAGGTCGAAAATGACAAGCTCGACATCGCGAAAAAACTGATGGGCAAGGCGATAATCCTGCGCAAAGAACTGCTTTTTCCCATCGATCACGTCGTAGTGGACTCTGTCGATCCCAAAGCCGCTACGGAAATATCCGGAGAGAATATACACGGCAACAAGATCGCGGTCGACATAGGGCCAAAGTCGGTCTTTCTGTTCAAGGAAAGGCTGAAGTCCGCAAAGACCATTGTCTGGAACGGGCCGCTGGGCATATTCGAGATGGAGCCTTTCAGCCACGGCACCAAAGAGGTCGCCGAATTCATCGCTACCCTTAAAGGGGTCACCACTATTATTGGGGGAGGCGACACCGCGGCCGCGATAGCCAAATTCAAATTGCAGGACAAGATGACCCACATTTCTACCGGCGGAGGCGCGAGCCTTGAGTTCCTGGAAGGCAAAGCGCTGCCCGGGATAGCCGCATTGGCCGATAAGTAGTCTTAAAGCCGAAGGGTTGAACAGTGATGAAGAGGATCGCCGCGCTGATGTTGTGCGTGAGTTTCGCGGGTTGCGTTACCCCGGCGAATAAGCACAAAGAATTAAAAAGCGAAGCAAGCCAGCTCCAGCAGGAAATAGAGCTGAAAGCGGCCGAGATCGCCAAAAAAGACGAAACGATCAGGCAGCAACAGGACGCGCTGGCAGAAAAGGAAGCGTTACTGAAGGAAAAGGACTCCAGGATAGAAGCCCTGAAGGGGAAGTTGAAAGGGTTCGGGGTTTTTGAGTAATACCGCCGGAAAAGGAATTACTATGCGTAAAACTATCATCGCGGGAAACTGGAAAATGTATAAAACCATCTCTGAAGCCATAGGGCTGGCGAACAGCCTTAAGAGAGAGTTGTTCCAGGTGGACAGCCTGTATATCGATATCGTCATTTGTCCGCCTTTTACCGCGTTAAGCGATGTTTCCGAGGTCATCAACGATTCCAATATTAAATTAGGGGCCCAGGACGCCTACTGGGCGACGGAAGGCGCCTTTACAGGCGAGGTTTCCTGCAAAATGCTCAAGGATGCAGGGTGCAGTTATATAATCATCGGCCATTCGGAGCGAAGGGCCTATTTCCACGAGACCAATGAATCAGTGAATATGAAGGTAAAGGCGGTCTTGAGCGGCGGCCTGACCCCCATCATGTGCGTGGGTGAGACCCTGGCTGAAAGAGAAAATGAGCGCACCTTCGAAGTTTTAACCGATCACCTGCAAAACGGCCTTAAGGATATACCGGTCGAACAGCTCCCGGGAGTGGTCATCGCGTATGAACCCGTATGGGCTATCGGCACGGGGAAAACCGCGACCCCTCAGCAGGCCGAGGAGGCGCATCGCTATATCAGGGGCGCGTTGGCAAAAATGTTTGATAAGGCGGCCGCCGATGCGGTAAGGATACAGTACGGCGGAAGCGTAAAGCCCGAGAATATCACCGAATTAATGGAACAGCCTGACGTGGACGGCGCGCTGGTAGGCGGGGCAAGCCTTACCGGGGATTCGTTCTCGGAGATCGTAAAACGGGCGGGAAAGGTAAAAAAATGATGGGGTTAGTGATCGCTCTTCACGTATTAGCATGTATCTGCTTGATCGTACTCGTACTGGTCCAGAGGGGTAAGGGGGGAGGGCTCTTAGAGAGTTTCTCCGGCCTGGAATCAATGCTTGGGACAAAGACCAGTTCGTTCCTCACCCGTACGACCACGATATTCTCCGTGGTCTTTTTCTTCACCTGTTTGAGCCTCGCGCTCTTGTCCGTAAAGCGCAGTAAATCATTAATGTCGAATACCATGCAGGGGCAACCTGCTGCCGTTTCGCCGGAGGCCGCGGAGCCTGCGCAGGCGGCACCGGATACACAGGCAGTCCAGGAAGCGCCCGCGCAAGAGGAGAAAACGCCAGTTGCTGGAGTCCCTACCGAGCAGCCGCAGGCAGCCCCTAAGGCTGAATAACGCAGCCTTTATCCGTCTGTTAGAAGCCATACGCATAAAGCTACCCGTTCTATTGGTAGCTTTTTTGTTTTTCGCGGACGCCTATTGCAGCGCCCAGGATTACGGGGACGCGTTGGTGGCCTGTTCCACTGCCGATGCAAGGACCCTCATACCCATTCTTGCTTCTGATTCGGCTTCCGGCGATATCTGCGCCATGATCTATAACGGCCTGGTCAAATACGATAAGGACATACGCCTAAGCGGCGACCTGGCAACGGACTGGTCGGTGAGCCCCGACGGCCTTACCATCGTATTTCATTTAAGGAAAGACGTATATTGGCATGACGGCCATCCCTTTACCGCCGCCGATGTGGAGTTTACCTATGCAAAACTCATCGATCCATCGATAAAAACCCCGTACAGCGGAGATTTTGAAAGAGTAAAATCCCTGGAAGTACTCGACGATCATACCGTGAAAGTGACGTATAAGGAGCCGTTCGCCCCCGGTTTAAGCAGCTGGGGGATGTCCATCATGCCCAAGCACCTGTTTGAGGCGCAAGACCTGAACAATACGCGCTATCAAAGGTCTCCCGTCGGCACCGGGCCGTACAGGTTCAAATCCTGGCGGACGCAGGAAAAGATCGAGCTGGAGTCCAATCCCCGCTACTTTGAAAAGCGCCCCTTTATTGACCGTTATATCGACAGGGTGATCCCGGATGAAGCGACGATCTTTCTGGAATTGCAGACGAGGGGAGTGGATTCGGCGGGGCTTACGCCCCTGCAGTATACCCGCCAGACAGACACCCCGTTTTTTAAAAAATATTATCAAAAGTTCAGGCTGCCCAGTTTCAGTTATATGTACCTGGGGTACAATTTGCATGATCCTAAATTCGCCGACGCGCGCGTGAGGCAGGCGTTGAATTACGCGGTGGACAAAAAAGAGATAATCGATATCGTGCTCCTGGGGCTGGGCAGGCCCACGACCGGCCCGTTCATACCGGGCTCCTGGGCTTATAATGACGAAGTCGCGCCCGTTCCGTATGACCCCGTAAAGGCGAAAGCCCTCCTCAAGGAGGCAGGGTGGGCCGATACCGATAATGACGGCTGGCTTGATAAAAAAGGCGGGCGTTTTGAATTTACCATCGTTACCAACCAGGGCAACGAAGAGAGGATCAAGGTGGCCCAGATCCTGCAGCGAAGGCTCAAAGACATCGGCATCAAGGTGAAGGTCAAGGTAATAGAGTGGAGCGTGTTCCTTTCGGAATTTATCGATAAGAGGAATTTCGAAGCGGTGCTTTTAGGCTGGGCCCTTTCGCGCGATCCCGACAACTACGATATCTGGTATTCTTCCAAGACCAGGGAAGGGGAATTCAATTTCATCGGGTATCATAATGAAGAGATTGACGCGCTCCTGCTTGAAGGGCGAAGGACATTTGACCAGGCGAAAAGGCGGGAATGCTACCGCAGGGTCCACCGGATACTCTATGAGGAGCAGCCATACATGTTTTTGTACGTCCCGGACAGCCTCTTTGTGATTTCCAGCCGCGTCAAAGGGATCAAGCCGGCGCCCATAGGCATCGGCTATAATTTTATAGACTGGTGGGTGCCAAGGAATGAACAAAGGTACAATAGGATCAGCCAGGATTAGAGTATGATCAGCTATATAGTCCGCAGACTGCTCGGCATCATCCCGTTACTGCTGTGTATCACTATAATCAGCTTTGCCATCATCCATCTCGCGCCCGGAAAGCCCACGGTGCTTCAGGAATCAATGAATCCCAAAGTTTCTCTTGAAGTGCAGCAGAGGCTGGAAAAACTATACGGCCTGGATAAGCCCCTTTACGCCCAGTATCTCCATTGGATTAAGATGCTGGCGAGGTTTGATTTCGGCCGTTCCTACGGCGACGGCAGGCCCGTGCTGGATAAGATACTGGAAAGGATCCCCGTAACGCTTACCATCAACGTTCTTTCCATCCTGCTTATCCTGCTTGTCGCTATTCCCCTGGGAGTGCGTTGCGCGCTGAAGCCGGGGTCATTGTTCGATACCGCCGCAACCGTCATCGTGTTCCTGTTTTTTGCCGCGCCTACCTTCTGGCTGGCGCTGTTGTTAATGCAGCTCTTCGGCATACAACTGCATTGGCTGCCGATATCGGGCATCAAATCGCTGGATTTCGAATATTTTAGTTTCCCGCAGAAAGCCCTGGACCTGATCAGCCATCTGGCGCTGCCTGTTTTCGTATCCGCGATCGGAGGGCTGGCAGGCATCTCGCGTTATATGCGTTCGAACATGATCGATACCCTTAACCAGCCTTACATTTATACCGCGAGGGCAAAAGGGCTCAGCGAGCGCAAAGTCGTCTATACGCACGCCATGCGTAACGCCGTCCTTCCTATCGTCACTATCCTCGGCCTTTCGCTTCCGGGTTTACTTGGCGGAAGCGTCATTTTCGAATCTATATTCGCGCTTCCCGGCATAGGAAGGCTGTTTTACGAAGCGGTGATGATGCGGGATTACCCGTTGATCATGGCGGAAGTCGTGCTGGGGGCGCTGCTGACTATGGCCGGCAACCTGGTCGCGGACATAAGCTACGCCTACGTAGACCCGAGGATCAGGTACAAAAAATGATGAAGAATAAACCATTGGCTGCGGGGCTGGCGGTAATAGGGTTGTTTACGCTGATCGCACTTTTCGCGCCCCTGATAAGCCCTTATGACCCCTCCGTGATCGACCAAAACCACCTGCTTGAAGCCCCCTCCAGGGCCCATCCTTTGGGCACTGACGGCCTGGGAAGGGACCTGGCAAGCCGCATTATGTTCGGGGCAAGGATCTCATTGAGCATCGGATTGATAGCCGTAGGCATCGCTACCGCCCTCGGCCTGCTATTCGGCTCTGTCGCCGGGTTTTACGGCGGCGCGCTCGATGGGGTGATCATGCGCTTCGCGGATATCATGCTTTGTTTCCCGACCTTTTTTCTTATACTTGCGGTAGTCGCGTTCATGGAGTCGTCCATTTTCAATATCATGGCCATCATAGGCCTCACCAGCTGGATGGGGCCCTCAAGGCTTATCAGGGGAGAGATACTGTCTCTTAAGGAAAGGGAATTTATACAGGCGGAAAGGGCCATAGGCGCTTCAAACGGCAGGATCATTTTCAAGCACCTGGTGCCTAACGCGATAGGGCCGGTATTGGTGAACGCGACGCTGGGCATCGCCGGGGCAATACTCCTTGAGTCGGGGTTAAGCTTCCTGGGGCTGGGGGTGCAGCCTCCGACCCCCAGCTGGGGCAATATCCTTATCGAATCAAAATCGACGCTGGGCGTTGCCTGGTGGATAACGGTCTTCCCGGGGCTGGCAATCCTTTTGACCATACTGGGCTTTAATTTTATCGCGGAAGGGCTGAAAAAAGTGTTCGGGTATAATTAAATCATGGATAACCTGCTGGAAATAAGGAACCTCAAGGTGCAGTTCTTTCTGGGCAGCCGCACGTTCGCGGCGGTAAACGGGGCCGACCTCGATATAAGGGGAGGGGAAACCCTCGTGCTGGCGGGTGAGTCCGGCTCGGGTAAAACCGTCACTGCGCTCTCCATTACCAGGATGCTTCCTCCCAACGGCGCGATCCTCGAAGGCCGCATACGCTTTAACGGCGAAGACGTTTTAGCCATGGATGAAGAGTCTTTGAGGGGGGTCCGGGGAAAAGAGATCGCCTATATTTTCCAGGAACCCGCGAGTTATTTGAACCCGGTCATTACCGTCGGAGACCAGATAGCGGAAGCGGTGATGCTGCATCAGCGCAAAACAAAACAGGAGGCCGGGCGTGAAGCCGAGAGGCTGCTCGGGCTTGTAAAGATAGAGGACCCCCGCCGGGTCTCGCTTGATTATCCCCATCAGCTTTCCGGCGGCATGAACCAGAGGGCGTTCATCGCGATGAGCCTGGCGTGCAGGCCAAGGCTCCTTATCGCCGATGAGCCCACTACCTCGCTGGACGTCACTATCGAGGCGCAGATACTCGCGCTGCTCATGGAACTGAAAGCCGCGCTTGGCTTTTCCCTGCTGTTCATTACGCATAATTTATCAATTGCCAAACGGATCGCGGACAGGGTATGCGTGATGTACAGGGGTAAAGTCGTAGAAACCGCGGCTACGAGCGAACTTTTTACTTCGCCCCGGCATTTTCACACCAAAGAATTGATCGCCGCATACGAGAAAATAGGCAGGATATGAGCATACTTACGGTCGATAGCGTTACCAAGTATTTCCCCATAGAGCGCGGGATATTCAGGAAGGAAACCGGCGTGGTCAGGGCCCTTGAGGGGGTGAGTTTCTCCGTGCGCGAATTCGAAACCCTCGGTATCGTGGGAGAATCCGGTTCAGGCAAGACCACCTTAGCCAAGATCATCCTGAAGCTTATCCGGCCTACCGGCGGAGAGGTCGTATTCGACACGAAAAAGATCGTACACTTCAGGAAGGACGTCCAGATCATATTCCAAAACCCCTACAACAGCCTAGATCCCAGGATGAGGGTCGCCGACATTGTCGGGGAACCGCTCCTTATACACGGTCTCGCACAAAAAAAGCATATCAGGACCAGAGTGGCGCAGTTGTTGCAGGACGTTGAAATGGATGAAACCTCCCTGGACAGGTATCCGTCGGCATTTTCCGGCGGCCAGAGGCAGCGCATCTGCATCGCGCGCGTTTTGGCGTGCGAGCCAAGGCTGATCGTCCTCGATGAGCCGATTTCCTCCCTTGACCTGACCATCCAGTCAAAACTACTGGAATTATTTTTAACCTTGAAAGAGAAGTTCAAATTCACGTATATTTTCATTTCTCATAATCTCGCGGTAATAAAGCATATTTCAGATTCGCTTATCGTGATGCGCGGGGGCAGGATCGAAGAGCGGGGAAAAACGGACGATATCCTCGATAACCCCGGCTCCCCGTATACCCGGCTGCTGCTTGAGGCGGCGAGGGCGCAGGTTCTGCAATAAAAATAAAAAAATATTTGACATACCTTGATTATATGGTATACTTTTAAAACTATGCAAAAGACTTATTTTCCTTCAGAAAAGGATATCATTAAAAAGTGGTACCTCGTAGACGCCCAGGACAAGATCCTCGGGAGGCTGGCGACAAAAGTCGCCGTGTTGATAAGGGGGAAGCACAAGGTCATGTTCTCGCCCCATATAGACACGGGAGACCATGTAATCGTGATCAACGCTTCGAAAATCAAGGTTACGGGCAGAAAGCTTTCGCAGAAAGTTTACAGGCGCTATTCCGGTTACCCGGGGGGCTTGAGAGAAGTCAGATTAGACGTCATGCTTAAGAATAAGCCCGCTACGGTAATCAAGCTGGCGGTACAGCGCATGCTTCCGCATGGGCCCTTAGGAAGTAAATTAATAAGGAAGTTAAAGGTGTATGCCGATGAGCAATATCCTCATTCCGCGCAAAAACCAGAGGTTATAAAGGTATAATATGGGAGAAAGACCAAAGAACTTGGCGATCGGCAGACGCAAGGAATCGGTGGCAAGGGTATATCTTCATGCGGGTAAAGGGGACATCTTTGTAAATGACAAACCGATGGAAGTGTACTTTTCCAGGGAAACGGACAAGATCATCATCAGACAGCCGCTTCGCCTTACCAATACGTTCGCGAAATACGATGTGGTCGCCAATATCAGGGGCGGCGGGCTTTCAGGCCAGGCCGGAGCGCTACGCCACGCCATTGCCAGGGCCCTTATGCTGCTTGAGCCGGAAACCAAAGACATGCTGCGCAAGAACGGGTTTTTGACCAGGGATCCGCGCGCGAAGGAACGCAAGAAATACGGCCAGAAGGGCGCGCGTAAGCGGTTCCAGTGGACTAAGCGTTAGGAGGCTTTAAGAACTTATCGACATTCAGGTTCGTGTATCGAGATCCCGCCTCCGGCGGGATTTTTATTTGCCCGCCCGCGAGCTTCATTTTCAGCGGGCACTCAGGCAGGTTTCCTCCGTCGGGATTCCGACGAGAAAAAACTTGACTAACAAGGGTTTTTGTTTTATCATAAATTATTATTCTCAGTCGGTTTAGGAGATCCATAAGGAAGGAGTATCGATGGTAAATGCGGCTATTGTCGGCGCGACAGGTTATGCGGGAGAAGAGCTTATCCATATCCTGCTGAAACACCCGTTTGTGCGGATAACGAATCTTTCCGCCAAGATCGACGCGCCCGCGCAGGTCAGCGAACTGTTTCCCCGTTTTAAGAAGAGGATCGACCTGGTCTGTTATCCGCTGGATATAAAAAAGGTGATCATGGAAGCCGACCTTGTATTCCTGGCGCTGCCTCACACCGTTTCCATGTCTATCGTTCCGAAGCTTCTGTCTGCCGGGAAAAAAGTCATTGATCTGAGCGCGGATTACCGGCTTAAAGATCCCAAGGTGTACGGGCAATATTACCAAACCGCGCATACGGATATCCCTAATCTTAAGCCGGCCGTGTACGGCCTGCCGGAGCTGTATCGTCAGAAGATCAAGGGGGCCTCGCTTATCGCTAACCCGGGCTGTTACCCTACTGCGGCGGTCCTGGCGGTCGCGCCTCTTTTGGCCACCGCAGAGATAGAGCCCCATTCGATCATTATCGACGCTAAATCAGGGGTCACGGGAGCGGGGCGTAAAGTAGCAAACGATTTCCTGTTCCCCGAGGTAAACGAGGATTTCAGGGCGTACAAGGTGAACAGCCATCAGCACGCGCCCGAGATCAACCAGGAATTGTCGAAGCTGGCTTCGTTAAAAATAAAAACGACTTTCGTGCCGCACCTTTTGCCGTTAAACAGGGGTATCCTTGAGACGATATACCTGAAGAGCCTGAAGCCGAAAGCCTCTACCAGGGACATAATCGCGCTGTACAGGAAGTTCTATAAAAACGAGCCGTTCATCAGGATCAAGGAAGAGGGCAGTTTTCCCAGGCTGAAGGATGTCTGTGGGACGAATTACTGCGACATCGCGGTCAAGGCTGACGGCAGCACCATCATCGTCATCGCGGCTATCGACAACCTGTTAAAGGGCGCCTCAGGCCAGGCTGTCCAGAACACAAACATCATGTATAAATTCCCCGAAACTACCGCGTTGGTATAAGAGGGATTTGCCATACCCATGATCAAGATATTCAAAAAGGCGTATTTACCCGCAGGGTTCAAGGCACACGGACTGGCGTGCGGCATAAAAAGATCAGGGAAACTGGACCTCGCGCTTTTCTATTCCGGGGTGCCGGCGAAAGCCTGCGGCGTGTTCACTACCAATAGGATCCAGGCCGCGCCCGTCAAGCTCTCCAGGCTTCATCTTGCGCGCAGCAAATCCCACAGGGCAATAATAGTCAACAGCGGAAACGCCAATTGTTTTACCGGTAAAAGGGGCTATGCGCAATCCTTAGCCACAGCCAGGGCTGTGGCTCAATACGCGAAGATCAAGCCTGCCGAGGTCCTGGTCGGCTCTACGGGCATCATCGGAAAAACTTTGCCTTTTGAAAAAATTAGCCGCGCGCTTCCCGAACTTATAAGGGGTTTGCCTTCGGGAGATATCCATGACGCTGCCCGCGCGATAATGACCACCGACACCTGCGTAAAAGAAGCCACCGCTGAATTCACCGCGGGAGGAAAAAAGATCAGGATCACGGGCGTTGCCAAAGGCGCGGGGATGATCGCTCCTGATATGGCTACCATGCTTTGTTTTATCCTGACTGACGCCAATATCACTCAGCGGGCCCTGGAGCGTTGCCTCGCCGCAAGCGTGAGAAGCTCTTTCAATTGTATCAGCGTGGACGGCTGTATGAGCACCAATGATTCGGTGATCGCTTTGGCAAACGGCTTAAGCGGGAACACGATGATCGGCGTAAAGAATATGCGGCCGTTTGAGCTTGCCTTGCGTACTGTATGCCTGGAGCTGGCAAAGATGATGGTCTACGACGCCGAAGGAGCGACCAAATTCATCCGCATCAGGGTGACTAAGGCGCGGAATTTTTTAGAGGCCAGAAAGGCCGCTTTGGCAATAGCGAATTCAAACCTTTTTAAGACCGCCATGTACGGCAAGAACCCTAATTTCGGAAGGGTAGTCGCAAGCGTGGGCGCAAGCGGCGTCGAGGTCAGGGAGGATAGCCTTAAGGTTTCGCTAAGCCCTCTCGGCAAACGGGAAGTTTCGGTAGAGGTGAGCCTTTCCCGGGGGAGGTCGGAATGCACGGTGTACACCTGCGACCTTACGCCGGAGTATATAAAGATCAATGCCGGCTATAATTAAAAAAGGATAGGAATATATGGAAGAAGCGATCAAGAAGGCGGACGTGTTGATAGAGGCGCTGCCGTACATCAAGAGGTTCCATAAAAAGGTCGTGGTGATAAAATACGGCGGAAGTATCCTTGGCGAAGAGAAGATCAGGAGCACTGTATTGGAGGATATCGTATTCCTTAATTTCATGGGGCTAAAACCGGTCCTGGTGCACGGGGGAGGCCCGAACATAAGCGAACGTATCCGCGCTTCGGGAAAGAAGACCGAATTCCTCGACGGCATGCGCGTGACCGATGAAGAAACGCTCGCCGTGGTGGAAGAAGAGCTGCAGAAATTAAACGACCTGATCGTAAAGGAAATAATCGAGTTAGGCGGCAAGGCGGCCGGGTTGAACGGTAAAGAAAAGAAGCTGATCCAGGCGGAGAAAAAGAAGGCAAAGATAGACCTCGGGCTGGTGGGCAATATCACGCAGATAAACACCGAAGCCATACTTGAGGAATTAAGGTCGGATTCGATAGTGGTGATACTGCCTATGGGCGTCGACAAAGACAAATGCTGCTATAACGTGAACGCCGATGAGGCGGCCGCGCATATCGCCGCGAGCTTAAAGGCCGAGAAGCTGGTGCTTCTTACGGACGTGAAAGGGATCATGAGGAACCCCGAAGACCCGGGGTCCTTTATTTCCGCCCTCACCCGGGAGGAATCCGAAGGGCTTATCCAGGAGAAGATCGTGCAGAAGGGGATGATACCCAAAGTTACCGCCTGCATCGAGGCTCTGAACAAGGGTGTCAAAAAGACCCATATCATAGACGCCCGCATCCCTCACGCGCTGCTTCTGGAAATATTTACCGACCAGGGTATCGGCACCGAGATCGACAGATAAAAAATGAGAACAGAAGAGATATTCCAGACATATAAAGACTATATTATGCCGACGTATACCAAGACGCCCTTGATCTTCGTGAAGGGCAAAGGCAGCCGGCTCTGGGATATTCATCATAAGGCGTACCTTGATTTTTTTCCCGGCTGGGGCGTGGGCAACCTCGGCCACTGCCATCCGAAAGTGCTCGCTGCGGTCAGGGACCAGGTGGGAAAGCTTATCTTTGTGCCGAACAATTACTATAACGTGCCGCAGGCAAAGCTGGCGAAAGAACTTAATTTCTGGGCGCACGGCGCATTCAAGGTTTTTTTCTGTAATTCAGGCGCGGAAGCAAACGAAGGCGCGATAAAATTCAGCCGCAGGTTCGGCGCAGGCAGGTACGAGATCATCAGCTTTCAGAACTCTTTTCACGGAAGGACGCTTGCCGCGCTTGCCGCCACGGGGCAGCCGAAGTACCAGCAGGGTTTCTCGCCTTTGCCCGAAGGCTTTAAGGCGGTGAAATTCAACGACCTTGACGCGGTCAAGGCAGCCCTTACCGATAAAACGGTGGCGATACTCCTTGAGCTCATCCAGGGGGAAGGCGGGATACACGTCGCGACGCCGCACTTCGTACTGGCCTTAAGACAGTTGTGCGATGAGAAAAAACTTTTGCTTATAATCGATGAAGTCCAGACCGGCATCGGTCGCACGGGCACGATGTTCGCCTACCAGCAGTATGGGATACTGCCTGACGTGGTCACCCTGGCAAAAGCGCTGGGCGGCGGGTTCCCCATCGGCGTGATGATGGCGAGGACTGAGATCGCGGATTGCCTGGTTGCCGGAACGCACGCCTCGACCTTCGGGGGAGGGCCGGTGATCTGTAAAGCGGCGCTGGCTGTTTTAAAAGCGGTCCAGAAAGAGAAGATCCTCAGGAATGTCCAGGAGATGGGCGGGTACCTGGCGGCAAAGTTAAACAGCCTTAAAGAAAAATATTCCATCATAAAAGAAATCCGCGGAATGGGATTGATGTGGGGGCTGCAACTGGAAAAAGAAGGAAAGTCAATAGTCGAAGAATGCCTGAAAAACGGCTTACTGATAAATTGCACGCATGAAACGGTGCTGCGCCTTATGCCGGCGCTGAACATCACTACGCATGAGATCGATAAAGCAATCACCATTCTGGATGGAGCGTTCCAATGCATAAAGACCTGATTTCCATAAAAGACTTAAGCGGCCAGGACCTGCACGCTATTTTTTCACTTACCGATACCCTTAAGCACGAGCCCCAGAAGTTCGCGCACAGGCTGCAGGGTAAGACTTTGGCTTTGGTTTTCGAAAAACCTTCTAACCGCACCTACGTATCTTTTCAGGTAGGCATGTACCAGCTGGGAGGTAATTCCATATACCTTGGCCCCGAGCATATCAAGCTGGGAGTAAGGGAGACCATCCATGACGCCGCCAGGACCTTAAGCAGGTATGTAGACGCCATCGTCTTAAGGACATTCGCCCACCAGGTCGTGCTGGATATGGCAAAGTACGCCGAGGTCCCGGTGATAAACGGATTGTCCGACCTCCTGCACCCCTGCCAGGGGCTTACGGATATCTATACCATAAAGGAAAGGCTGGGCAGGACCAAGGGGGTCACGCTTGCCTATATAGGCGACGGTAACAACGTCTGTCATTCCCTGCTTCATGGCTGCGCGAAAACTGGGGTCAATTTGCATGTCGCGACTCCCAAAGGCTACGAGCCGGACGCTAAGATCGTGCAGGAGTCTTTGCATTTTGCCCGCTCTACCGGCGCAAAAATAAAACTCTTCCATGACCCGAAAAAGGCCGCGCTTGGCGCTGACGTATTGTACACCGATGTCTGGGCGAGTATGGGCCAGGAAAAGGAAGCTGAAAAAAGAAAAAAAACGTTCAAAGAGTTCCAGATCAATAAAAAGCTGCTGGAGTCGACCGGAAAACGGACGATGATCATGCACTGCCTGCCCGCGCACAGGGAAGAGGAAATAACCGGCGAGGCGATAGACAGCGCCAATTCCATTGTGTTCGATCAGGCGGAGAACCGTTTGCACGTGCAGAAGGCGGTCCTGATCACGCTCATGCGCGATAAGGCGCTTTAAGTAACGTAAGAGGAGGTCCCGGGATGAAGAGGCCAGGCTTCAGCATGATGGAATTAGTCACTATATTGATAATCATCAGTGTTCTTTCTACTTTGGCGATAAGCCATTATCGGGGCACGGTCGAAAGATCCCTGAATCAGGACGTACACCACCAGCTTGTATTGCTGCAGAAGGGCCAGGAGTCCTACAGGCTTGATCATCCGACTTATTTTGCCTCCTCTGATTTCAACGATATCAACAGTACCTTAAGGGCTTTTATTCCTTCCAACCAGTATTGGAATTTTCAGGTGTTCGCAAGCGGCTGTGTCCAGGCGCGGCGTAACGGCGGCGACAACCGGTTTTGGTCCCTGGCGATAAATTCAACTACCCCGGCTGCATCCGCGTGCCCGTAAGTTTAAGGAAAGGCTGACGTATGAAAAAAGTGGTACTCGCGTATTCAGGCGGCCTCGATACCTCCTGCGCCATAAAATGGCTCAAGGATAAGGATTTTGAGGTGGTTTGCTTTATGGCCGACCTTGGCCAGGGGCTGGGCGGGGGAGAAGATTTCGAAGCCATAGAAGCCCGGGCAAAAGCAGCGGGCGCTTCGAAGGTCTATATTAAGGACCTGCAGGAAGAATTTGTGCAGGATTTCATTACTCCGGCCTTAAAAGCAAACGCCGTTTACGAAGGGAAATATTTACTGGCTACGGCTTTGGGAAGGCCGTTGATCGCCAAATACCTGGTGGATATCGCGCACAAAGAAAAAGCCGGTTACGTCGCTCACGGCTGCACGGGAAAAGGCAATGACCAGGTGCGCCTGGAGGTGACCATAGGGATATTGGACGGGCGGCTGGAGATCATCGCGCCATTGAGGGAATGGGAATTCAAGTCAAGAGAAGAAGAGATCGAATACGCGGCGATGCACGGCATACCGGTCGACGTCACAAAGAAAAAACCTTACAGCATCGACCGCAACATCTGGGGCATTAGCATCGAGGCAGGCGTCTTAGAAGACCTTGAAAAAGAGCCTCCCGAGGACGCCTATATGATCACCAAGAGCCCTACGCAGATAGCTACGTATCCTAAATATATAGAGATCTATTTCGAAAAAGGAGTGCCGAAAAAAATAGACGGCAAGGCCTTAAAGCTTAAGAACATCATCACCCAGCTTAACGCCCTGGGCGGTTCGCACGGCATCGGAAGATACGACATGGTCGAGAACAGGCTGGTAGGGATCAAGTCAAGAGAGATCTACGAGGCGCCCGCAGGGACGATCCTTTACGCGGCCCATAAGGAGCTTGAGGCGCTTGTCCTGGACAGGGAGCTTGCGCATTATAAGGAGATGGTTTCGTTAAAGTATTCGGAGCTTGTCTACTATGGGCTGTGGTATTCCCCTTTAAAAGAGGCGCTGGACAGTTTTGTCAACTCCACTCAGAAACACGTGACCGGCACGATCAAATTAAAGCTCTTTAAGGGAAATTGCGTTGCGGTAGGCCGGAAATCGACGCATTCACTGTACAAGAAAGAATTAAGCACCTACGGTAAAGAGGACAAATTCGACCAGAAACTCGCTGAAGGGTTCATCAAGATATGGGGAATGCCGTATAAAAGATAAGAGGCTCTCGATGGCAAAGAAATTATGGGGTGGAAGATTCAGTAAGAATACCGACCCGTTGGTAGAGGAGTTTACCAAGTCTATTCAGTATGACCAGAAGCTGGCCTTCTGCGATTTACTTGGCTCCTGTTTCCATGTAATAATTCTAAAAGAAGCGGGTATTTTGACTGCTGATGAAGCAGGCCAATTAGGCAATGCTTTAACAAGTTTAATAGAGAGTGTAAATAATAATAAATTTAAGCCGAATCGGAACAGCGAAGATATACATAGCGAAATCCAAAATATACTTCAAAAGAAAGTCGGCGGCCTGGCATTAAAGCTTCATACCGCTCGGTCCAGAAACGACCAGGTGGTGTTCGCTACTAAACTGTATTGTAAATTAACCTTAGAAGCCATAAACAAAACTATTATTGCGCTCATACAGAAGATAAACGAAATTGTTATAAAGAATGATCTGATTATTCCCGGCTTTACCCATATGCAGCACGCGCAGCCGGTATATCTAAAAGACTATCTTGGGGCTTATGTTGAAATGCTGGATAGGGATATTGAGCGGTTAAAATACATTTCGAAAAATATAAAAATAACTATGGGCGCCGGCGCTCTGGCAGGGACGCCGATAGATGAAAAGAAATATAACATTAAAGCAAGAGAATTGTTAAAAGAGTTAGGAATGGCAGCGAAATACCTTAATTTACAGCCGACCTCCAATTCCCTTGATTCCGTAAGCGACAGGGATTTTGTGATCGAGATATTAAGTGCCTTGTCCATTATCGGGATGCACTTATCCAGATTAGCGGAAGACCTGGTCATCTGGGCAACCAAGGAATTTGATTTCGTGGAAATTGATGAAGCCTTCTGCACGGGAAGCTCGCTTATGCCCCAGAAGAAGAATGCCGATGTCCTGGAATTGATCAGGGGATACGCGGGAAGATTATACGGCAACCTGGTAAGCGTACTGACCATGATGAAGGGGCTTCCTTTGACCTATAACCGGGATATGCAGCTTGATAAGGAGCCGCTGTTCAATTCCTTTGAGATAGTCTCAAGCGAGCTTAAAGTGCTCACCGGCCTGATCAAGACCCTTAAATTCAACAAAGAAAAAATAAAGGCGCAGCTGGAAGATGAATCTTTATACGCGACTGACATAGTGTATTATCTGGTTGACAAAAAAATTCCCTTTACGAAGGCCCATACTATCGTGGGGAAATTAATCAGATATTCTCTGGATAATAACATCCTGATAAAGGATATGCCTGAGAACGTAATGAAAAAGTTTTCAGATAAGCTCGTAAAGAAAGATATCGTTAAACTCTTTGACCCTTTGATTTCGGTCAGGTCAAAGAAATCGATCAAAAGAGACACTTAATATCCTATTACAAAAAGGAGTCAATATGAGAGTGGTGATCTTAGTATCGCTTTTCTTATTTTTGGCAACTGCGCTCTGTTGCGCCCAGAACAACGAGTCCCTGACCATCACCACGTATTACCCTTCGCCCTACGGAAGCTACAACGAGCTCAGGGCGCACCAGATGGGCATCGGCACCAGCGCCGCGTATTTCACCGGAGTCCTGCCCGCCAACAGCCTTATCGTGGAAGGGAACGTGGGTATCGGGACATCAGCGCCTGGGCAGAAGCTGGACGTCGTGGGCACTATCCGCGCTTCTACCGATGTATGCTTGACTTCAGGAACATGCTTAAGCGCCGCTTCTACAGGTTGCGCTCCCTGCGGTGCCTCTCCATGCGGCACCGTCGGTGCTCCAGGTACGTTCTGCAGCGGCTGTATGTGTCTTACATGGACTACAGTCTGTATTGAGGGTCA